>JAECRX010000141.1 GCA_016292335.1 Candidatus Sifarchaeum subterraneum
ACTCATCTTTGCCAATACAAGTACAGGTCGTTTGATAGCTGAAATCAGGGAAGGGGCAAACCCCAGTCTTATTATTTTGCATGGAGCAACTGATGCTGACCGACTAGCAATAGAAGCCGCCGAAAAACATGAAATTCCGTTGGCTGTTTCAAAAGTTACATCAGGAGAAGAATTCGTAAAGATACTCCGTCAATTTAAACCAAGCTTTAGTTCGAATAAGACTTCTCCAACTGATGCCAAGTCATAGTTTTCCTAAGAAGTCTTAAGAAATACCAAATCTCTCAAATTCTTTCCAAGACACAAAAAGTTGCCTAGTGGCCTACTAAAGTTTGAATTTTAGTAGTTTGACGTGTAGCCAATTCTTCTATGTGCCAAATCTGGTCCGTGATGTCTGCCGCCAAATCTGGGCTTTGATGTTTGAATTTTCAATGCCTTTTTTTAGTTGAAGGCCCCTGTGGCCCCGTAAAATTTGTAGTTAAAGATCTTCTTATTTCCTTGTGTATAAAAAAACCGTTTAGAGAACGTCTAATTGTAGACGAGTCGTTCATAGAAACAATTCCATGGTCCGATCACATATTTCTCATCTTTCTAAAGATTCATCAATCCAATTTAGATAATCTTTTAGTCCTTTAGTTATCTGTAAAGAGATTATTTCGGGAACTTCATAGGAATGATACTTTTTTATTATAGATATTGCCTCATCAACACGATCACTTCTTGTTTTGGCGATCCCAAAACATTCTTGTACAGATTCTACCTTTCCCTTCCACCAATATACTGAACGAATACTGGGTATAACACCCACACATGCAACAAGTTTTTGATTTATAAGCTTTTCAGCAATATGTAAAGCTTCGTCTTCACTTGGGGCGGTGTAAAACAGGATATTGTAATTCAAAATTCATCACCTCACGAATTTACTTTGTAGGTATTTAATTCAGGTTACATAATTCTCCAAGAAAGCTAGTGGCTTTAGCTATGTATTTCCTTTTTTAAATTAAGGGAAATAAGTAAAATTTATTTACGATTTTTAAAAAAATAAAATAAATTCAAGCCATCCTATATTCTAAGAAAGATTGGTAATGACTAAAGACATTTTATTTGGAATGTTAGTAATGGATTAATATTTCTTATCAAATAGATCTTCTTCTCTGGTGCTGCTATGCCTGACATTATGCCTGATACCACGATTATTCTAGGCCTATTCGCTCTGTGGACTACAATCTTCATTATGAATCGATTATTTAATTTAAAAGAACTTGGAATTGATGTAGGCCCCTTTATTTTGATGTACAGAACGAATAGGATCTCGATTTTAGATAAAATCACTGAGAAAATTCCAGCCTGGATTTGGAATATAGTTTGGACCGCAGGAATATTATTAGGCTTTGCCGGAATGGCATGTATACTGGGACTTCTTGCTAAAAATTTCTTGACCTTTTTTCAAAAACCCTCTGAAGCGGCTCCGACAATAATTTTAATCCCTGGCCTAACTATTTCTTTAAGAACACTGCCATATATACTGATTTCAATTGCAATAGTCGTATTATCTCATGAAATCTCACACGGGATCTCTGCCAAAAGAGAAGGAATCGGGTTAAAATCTGTTGGGCTATTATTATTCCTTGTGATACCAGGAGCTTTTGTCGAGCCAGAAGAAGAAGACCTCAAAAAAGTTCCCTTAAAATCTCGTTTACGAGTATATGGGGCTGGATCTCTATCAAACATGATTGTAGCTGCACTAACTCTATTATTATTCTTAAATTTCACATTTTTGATTTCTCCTCTTTATGTTCCACAATCACAAGGTGTGTTAATCATGGATGTTGTGAAAGGTGGACCTTCAGAGGGAATATTATTTCCTGGGGCTGTGATATTTGAAATAAATGGAACAAGGATTAATAACTTAGAAGAATTTAGTGAGTATCTCTCTAAAATCATACCAGGGCAGATACTGGTATTGAAAACAAACCATGGAGATTCAATAATAACAACAGGGGCACATCCTTCAAATAAGCAAGTAGCCTATTTAGGTGTTTATCCTTTCAATTATTACCCTCCACGAGAATATTTTCAATGGATGGGTCCCTTTATACCTTATCACGTTTATTGGACATTTTATTGGACATGGTTCGTCTGTCTAAATATCGCACTGTTTAATCTTCTACCCTTGTTCCCTCTTGACGGTGACAAAATGTTTATGGAAGCAGCTGGTTACTTAACTAAGGATAAAGATCTAAAAAGATTACTCACAAATTTCATGAGAAGTCTGTCTCTATTCTTGCTATTGGGTAATTTTGCCTTAACATTTTTGAATATGGGCTTTATAACAATTTAGTCTAGCAAAATTTTCCCTCCATTGAATATATTGGAAAAACAGGAGCTTTGCTTAATACAACTTATTTTTGGAAGGGAACAAGCCATTGAGTCAATGTTCCAAATGTAACGGAAAGGCCGTGTATTTTCGGAAATATTCCGGAGAAAAATTTTGTAGAAGTTGTTTTACTAAATCTATTGAGGAAAAAGTAAGAAAAACTATAAACAAATATGAACTGCTCCAAAGAAATGATAAAATTGTGATTGGATTATCTGGTGGGAAAGATAGCGCTGTTCTCCTGCATATTCTCCACAAAATTGAAAGCCGTTTCAATAACTCCAATTTACTTGCAATTACAATTGATGAGGGCATCGAAGGTTATAGCAGTAGCAATGTGGAAATTTGTAAGGAAAATACCTCCAAATTAGGCATAAAACACGTTGTTAATTCTTTTCGAAACTTATTTGGATTTGGATTGGATCATATAATTGAACTTGCTGAAAAAAAAGGAAAAAAGCGTTTAGGTGCATGTAGTTATTGTGGCGTTTTAAGAAGAAGAGGTTTGAACATTAGTGCAAGAAAATTAGGAAGCACCAAAATTGTCACCGCTCATAATTTAGATGACGAAATACAAACTATTTTTTTAAATTTAGTGAGGGGAGATGCTTCAAAACTTGCTATGCTTAATCCAAAACCAAATAAAATTCATCCAATGCTTATTCCGAGAGTTAAACCCCTGCGAAAAATACCAGAGAATGAAATAGTTTTGTATGCCCATATTAAAGGAATTGGATATAATTTTCAAACTTGTCCGTATGCTCATGAGGCAATGCGAGGAGATATTCGCGTATTTCTGAATGAAATGGAAAATAAACGGCCTGGAACTAAATATACCATCATAAATACGTTCGAAAAAATTTTCCCTTCTTTAGAAGTACAATTTTCAAAATCACGCATCTTAAGACCCTGTATATCTTGTAATGAACCTACGACAAGAAAAAAATGCAAAACATGTGAATTAATTGAGGGAATAAACTAAGAAAATTTCTGGTGGAAAAAGGAAAACTAGGTAAAATTTTTATAGTTTTTATGGTCTATTAATTTATGGTGGACCCTAGGCGGGGAGCTAGGGCTTCCCTGAAGAGGCTTTCCTCTGACCGTAAATGCTCTATATGGCGGGCTGAATGCCGATGTGAGGCGAACAGCCGGACAATAGATGGCGCCGATTCCACTGACAGTGAAGCCTCGTCCTATGGGGTGGATGGTGATAGAACTCTTCTCGGAGGAGAGGAGGAAACTATCTCTATCAGGCAAACCTGGCCAGGCCCGGAAGGGAGCAACCTAAACTTGAACATTTCACGCTCATAGGGTTGCGGGGCAGAGATCGGGTTTTGGTGTCCTTTTATTGCACGGATCGTCGAACTTCGGGGGTTCACCCATTTCTGCCGGGGTATCCTAGCCTGGTATGGAGCGGGCCTGCTATGCTTTCTAGCACTGAAAGCCCGTGGCCCGTGGGGCCGCGTGGGTTCGAAATTTTTTGGTAAATAACTGAAATGACGAAAATCCCACCCCCGGCGCTTTAAACAATTTACTTCCCAACTGGGGGACATACCAGAATACAACGTGAACTCTCCAAGCTAAATATCGAATTTGGATATATATCAGATGCTGTCTGTGTAAGTAGGGCACTATGAGAACTGAATTTGCAGTTGTCTCCAAAAAAAAAGAAATAATCAATAAGTTTCAAGCAAAAGAAATAAATATGTTAAAAAATCATGGTCATTAAACAGCAGATATTACCGCTACGTTCGAAACCCCCTGACCTGAACAGAGATACTGTAACCATATTGCCAGATTAACGACGGCTGGGCGGGTGGTCTAGGTCGGTTATGCGGAAACACACACATGTGAATCCTTTCAAACGCCGCGCTTACGAATGTTACTCAAAATTGAGACACGCGGAGGAATATAACGAGCCCTGAACTCGTTTATGCCGAATCGCCGGTTCGAAAGATTAGAAAAATTTTCTTCTTTCCGAAAATCCGGCCCCGCCCACCAACCAAATCCCTTAGACATTATGTCCTTTGAACAAAAAGAGGCCAAGAATACGCCAAAATAAGACAGTAAACAGGGCGGGTAGTCTAGATGGTTATGATGCCGCTCTGACGAGGCGGAGGTCGCCGGTTCGAAAGACATGGGAAACTTTTCCCCTCCCGAGACTCCGGCCCCGCCCACTCCCCACTCTTTTCTTAACACTACTTCTAAAAAACATTAAAAAGTACTTGAACATCTCCTTTAATCTAAATAGCCGGGGACAAACTAGCCGGGGACAGCGGTATAGCCTATATACCGGAGCTGGAATAGCCAAGAGGCTAGCAACTAACTTGGTGTGGTCTGGAATTTAGGTTAAGGCGGCAGGCTCGAGATCGAATTCCCATGCACAGAAGGGAGTTCCCAAGTAACTTGCTGTCCCGTTGAGTAATAAACGCGGAGGGACACGTGGGTTCAAAAGATTGAAGCATCCTGGCTTCGTTTGAAACTCCCACCCCCGGCGCTATGATATTTTTTCAACATTTGACTGATTTAGAAATAAATTTTTTAACCCAAAAAAGGAATAACGGAAGAGAACAACATTTTTCTTTTAATGGAATGCAAAGGGGGAATCCTATGTCCATATCTTCCGAAAGATTAGAGATGTATATTGTTGAAGAAAGTGGAGAGTTAATACCTAGTAAAATTGATTTTGATAAATTAACAAATGACACTGCTGTATTGATACTAAATGACTTGGATAAAGTTATGTGGGTTTGGAGAGGAAATGATATAAATGTCAGAAAAAAATTTATTTCCGCTCGTAGCGCGAGCAATCTTAACATGAACAAAGGGCTCAGATTCAAAATCCGACACCTTGAGCAAGGTGAAGAAACGACCGAATTCTTACAACTCTTCGGTATGGCCCAAAAAAATGCGTTGAAAATGGCTCAGATACCTCCTGAAACAGCTGGTCCAATGATTCCTCCAGCCCCACCTACCGAAAAAGATAGAGATGAACCAATCCCAGAACCGTTCACCCCAAAGATTCAAGAAGAATTTATAAAAGATAAAGAAAACTTCGCAGATTTTTTTATCCGTTGGACATTAAACGAAATCTATAACATTGAAGTGGTTTCAAGTAAAACAGAGGACATTCACATATATCGTGTAATTCACAGTGGGTTCGTTCTATGTAAAATCAAAGTAAAAATTCATGACAATATTATTGATATATACGATAGTCGGTTTGCTGATCCTGAAGAAGAGAAAGAATTCAATAAAAAGTTTGCAAGATACGAATCTCTTCTAAGGAAAATTACCTGATGAAATACTTTAGTTA
>JAECRX010000142.1 GCA_016292335.1 Candidatus Sifarchaeum subterraneum
ATTCAGGGCAGGAACTGCCCGTAGAGCCTGTTGGACATGCTCCGTGGGGAGATGGATGAATCAGGAAGCCCTATCCGATAGGGGGTAGTTCACATGAAAGACTCAGCGATTGAAAAAACAAAGACTTTTTGGGAACATCTATTTGAAATTCCGGAAACTGTAAAAACATGGCTAGGTTCAGCTCTTGAATTTTTCATTTATGCAGGGTTTATCTGTTCAGCTTTGATGTTTCTGATAGGTTTGATTGGAATGACAACAGATATGATGAATTATCACACAGCAAAAAAATATTTAATAAATGGCATCATACTCTTCCTCTTTGTGAGTTTTTTCTATGCCACAAATTAACGGTAAATTTTCTTTGTATTTAAGTAAAGTTGTTAGAACGAAAATCCCATATTTTTTATCCCTCAAAAAACAAAAGCGATGGATTTTTATAATGTTTGGAAAAAAGTTCGATGACTCCAAAAGTTGTGAGTCGCCCAAGACTAAAATATCTCCAACTTGATATCTACATCAACTCAAACTTCGAAATATACCATAAAGCCACCTAATTTCTATCGACCACACTTTTGAGGGGTGAATTTTGGTGAAAGGTGGTTCAGTTCCGATCAGACATACTCATCAGAGAAAACGAAAACTACGAAATTAAAGAAAACTGTAACATTATTGAAAGAACGCAAAAATACAACAAAAAAGTATTCAACTGGGTTACTATTTTCCTGAGAGCTTGCTCATTTTTTGATTTCGAAAATCTTGAAAATTTAGATTTGAGTGGAAATACATCAACTAATTTTCAAATCATTTTTTATCGATATAGCCATATCTATATCTCAAAAATTTCAAATGAAAAAGATCTTATGTAAGTTTATAGATTCGAATTCGATGTGATAGCAGATGAAAATAAAGACTATTCCGGAACTATGTACAAGTTGTAATATGTGTGCATACATTTGTTCAATAAAAAAATTGGGAGTCATAAATTACAGAAAAGCGGCAATAAGAATTTTTAACAAGTTACCCTACCCAGAAATAGAAATACTCTCAAATTGTGATCTTTGTAAGAGTGAAGAGGAACCATGGTGTGATAAATACTGCTTTCCAGGCGCTTTATACATGGAGGGAAAAGAATGAGGGATGATCTTCCGCGGATATACTGGTAAATTTTTATTAGTCGACTTATCTAAAAAGGCAATAAAAACAATTGAATGGAACAAAGAAGATTGGCTACCATTTATTGGTGGAAGAGGTTTTGGAGCAAAAATAATTTGGGAAATGACAGATAAATCAACAGAACCTTTGAGCCCCAATAATGTAGTTGCGATAAATGCTGGACCTTTAACAGGAACACATATCCCAGGAGCTGGAAGAGTAAGTATCACAAGTATTTCTCCTTTGACAAATATATGGGCCGATTCTTCAATGGGTGGGTATTTTGGGGCGGAGATGAAACACGCTGGTTATGATGTCATTATCTTAAAAGGAGCAAATAAAGAACCCAAATATCTTTCCATTGAGGATGACGACATAGAATTAAAAAAAGCAGATGAGCTTTGGGGAAGAGATACTTATAAAACCGAAAGTATGTTGAAGAAAGATCTCGGAGATAATGTTCGCATAATGTGTATAGGTCCCGCTGGAGAAAATTTAGTTAAATTTGCTAGCATAAACCATGAATTTGGGAGACAATCAGGACGTACAGGAATAGGTGCTATTTTTGGTGCAAAAAAATTAAAAGCCATCACTGTACGTGGCACAAAAGATGTAAAAGTAGCTGATTTACTCCGTTTGAATAAGAGAATTGATTATACAATAGATTTTATGAGGAACAATGATAAAGACTGGCACGAGATTTTCTTACGGCATGGGACTATGACTACTTACGAGTGGTGTCAATCAATCTCAGCGTTACCCACAAAGAATTTCAAAGAAACAGAATTTGAGAAATGGAATGAATCAGATGGTTTCAGTATGGAGAAGCGGATAAAAGTTGGAAAAAAGGCCTGTCACTGTTGTACATCTCCTTGCGGAAATATCAGCAAGGTACAACACAATAATCAAAATAATTTCATTGTAGGACCTGATTATGAGACTGCAGGTTTACTAGGACCAAATTGCGGTATAGAAGACATTGAAAGTATTGCACAGGCCAATTACCTTTGTGATATATATGGATTGGACACAATTTCCACAGGAAATGTAATTGGCTTTGCGATGGAATGCTATGAAAATGGTCTCCTTGGAACAGATGGATTGAAATTGGAATGGGGCAATGCAACTGCAATGATGCAATTAATAGAGATGATCGCTTATAGACAAGGAATCGGCAACATACTGGCAGAAGGAGTAAAAAAAGCAGCAGAATACATTGAAAATGGCTCAGAGATGTTTACAATGCACGTAAAGGGCTTAGAACAATCGGCATATGAAACTAGGGGAGCACCTGGTATGACTCTTGCTTATGCTACGAGTGATGTAGGCGCCCACCACAGCAGAAGCACAATAATTAGTTGGGAAATTAAAAACACGGACAGATTTTCTGTCAGTGAAGAAAAGGTCGAAAAACAGATAGAATTGGAACATCAGCGCAGTCTGTTTGATGCATTAGGCACGTGCCGATTTCAATGGTGTGAATTGAGATTACCACTGAATATTTTCGCACAATTCTTTAGAGCGGTCACTGGTTTGAGAACAAGTCTTGAAAGTTTATTAGTGGCTTCAGAGAGAATTTTTAACCTCACGAGGATGATAAATGTACGAAGAGGAATTACCAAAAAGGATGACATTCCACCAAAAAGAGTCTTTATGGAAGAAATCCCCTCTGGAGAATTAAAAGGAAGAAAAATGCAATATGAAGGATTTAAAGCTATGATTAGTTGGTATTATGACCTGAGAGGGTGGGATCAAGAAACTGGAATCCCAACAAGAGAGACTTTAGAAAAATTGGGCTTATCTTTTGTTCTTTGAAGCCAAATATGACGGAAATTATAGGACTGGCCAAACGAAAATGTAACAATAAAATCGCGAAAAAACCTGAATGGAGTTGCCTATCTTTTTATCATCTACCTCACAAGAAGGCCCCATACGTAAGCGTAGGGATGAATTTCGTTTTTTTCAAAGTTCCACAACATTTTTAAACTTCTTTTTTCAATATACTTTTGAATTGAGCTGAGGTAACACTCGCCAATTCTTTAATTTAATCACAGATAAGTCAGGGCAGGAACTGCCCGTAGAGCCTGTTGGACATGCTCCATGAAGAGATGGATGAATCAGGAAGCCACATCCGAAAGGGTGGGGTAGTTCACAGAATCAATGGCCTTCGCTATAGTCAACAATTTATATGGCAATTCTTCCATATCACAGATTGTATATATTGTCCCATTTTTGTGCGCTAACCCGTTCTCTTGGGCAATTTTTTTTATTTGTGATTCCTTTAGTTCGATGTCCTTGATCCAAGTTTTCATGGTAAACATACACCATTCTTGGGATTTCCCAAGTTTGGGGTGAAATTTTATTTGAAAGCAATGCTGAAATTGTGGATCCAAACAAATTTTAAATCGTTTATTGAATTGTCTTTTCATAAACCAACCAAATTTTTTTGTTTCAGCGGCTATCCTGTCAGAAATTTCTGGATAGGTATGAAAATTTTGAACTCCAACGGTGACAGCAAGGACTGTTAAAAAGATGAAGGAAACAAAACTGATTGGTTCTCCTATCACCTGAAGAGGTGCCTCATTAACTTTGTCGGTGGTAAGTAGACCTTGTTCTTCTGTCCTATATGTTCTTGCTGCTAAAAACGTTGTTGTTGTTGCTGCTGATATCAATATCATTAAAAACAGTGCTAAAATAAATATGTTGAGATATTTCATTGACAGATAGAATTTCTTCGTTTTTTCAAGAGTTTCTTCCATTATTCCTCTTCCGTATTATTTTTCTCTGCATAAATCAGAACTGTTGAGATTATAAAATCTCTTTGTGTTCTCTTTCACACAAACAGCTGATCCCCAAGGATACTTTTTGTCACCGTGACATCGTTTTTGTTCAGATCTCATCTTCAAAGGTTATCGCAGGCGTCGTCTGGGGTTTAGAAAAATTTATAAAGGGTTTCCCGATAGATTTGGTCGGGAAGTCAAAACTTAGCTTTAATCACCTTATGAGTGGTTAAAATTTAAATGTGGAATATGTTTAACGCGTAAACTTAGTGACAGCATACTTATACAAATATGGGATAAGAATATGATAATTATAAGTATGAGTGTCAAACATTAGGGATAAAAGAAGACTGAAAGAGGGGTAAAACATGGCTGTTTGGATATGTAAAAAATGCGGTCAAGAATATGAGAATCCGAGATGTAGATTACCAAAATGTCCTAACTGTGGAGCTCCGAAGGAACAACATGAAAAGAAAAAATAGTGACTCGTAGAGCATGATTAGGTTCTTTGACGCCGGGGGTGGGATTTGAACCCACGCGGCCCAATGGGCCACCGGCTTTCTTACTATTTAATGAGCTCAAGGCCGGCGCCTTTTGACCCTCTATTTTAAAGGATGATCCTGGCTTGGCTACCCCGGCATCGAATCTTCTGTCAAAAATATGTGAGGTCAAAGAAGAATTTTAATTTTTTCGGTGATAAGGTCAAGTAAATCTCTTTAGTTTTTCCCCTTTAAAGGGTTTTTTGATAAACAAAAACTATGGGATGTTATTTCCCTCTCAAAGAATTCAGATATCCAGAACAAATTGAACAACCATTCCCTCCTCTGTTTGGGTTATCTCCATCTGAGCATAAGTTATCGCTTTGACTTCTGTCTTTTGTGGATGACAACTAATATCAAAAATTTCTCCCCAAACTTCTGCGATCAAGGAAATTTTTTCATTGATCTTTTGTATGTTTTTAATTTCGAATTTTGAGAAAACAAGCGCTTCACTACCAAAAAGTATTAGTAGTTCTTCTAACCAGTCGTAAAGAAGCGAATAGTAGTCCTCAGATTCAATTTCAATTCTTTTCTTTTCTTTCGGTAAAATCGTCTTAATATCCGTCATAACACTGAACATAGCTTTGGCAGCTTCTTCAAAAGCTTCATTAAGATTATCTCCATAAGCTCTGATTAAAACATCAGCTGTATGTTCTAGTTCTTCATATCCCCTCAATTTTCCTTTCTCCCTTTAAATTACCATAAAAATGTTTTTTTCCTCCTTCTTCTATGACTTCTGGAGGATTTCTGTTTGATTTCATATTTTTTAATTCTTTATTACAACTAATTTCACCTAAGTGTAAAATGTGGAACTCTTCTGTTCATCTGGAAAATAAAGAATATCTCAAAATCAAGAATCTTCTAGGAATTTCTCATTAAAAACCGATATATAAATTTTTTAAAAAAAATTCTTAAGTTTACTCAACTAATCCAAATTTGAAAATAAAAAATCTTAGAGAGGCGAGTTAGAGGAATCAAAATTCGCATCAGATTTCCTTAACCTTAGAACAAATAATCAAAACCTGAATTTTATCTTGTTCCAAAGATTTGCTCTTACCCGCTTTCCATAGGCAAAACTATTTGTTTGATATTGCTCACGTATGATTCCGAATTATATGATTATTTGCTAGATTGCTGTTAAGATTTCGATAAGAATGTGATCTAAAACCTTCGAGGTATGTAAAAGAGGTGGAAATTAAATGCCATTTAAGGGAACTCTAAACAAGATCGATAAAAATATTTGGGAGATACCACAAAGCGGCGGTATGAAGGTACCGGTAAGGATATATACAGACGAAAATCTTCTCGCTAAGATGAAGACAGATTTGACACTAGAGCAAGCTGTAAATATTGCTTACCTCCCTGGAATTTATAAATTTTCTATTACACTTCCGGATGGTCATCAGGGTTATGGTTTTCCCATTGGAGGCGTTGCAGCAATTGATTCCGAAGAGGGAGTTATTTCTCCCGGAGGAGTTGGATACGATATAAATTGTGGAGTTAGATTGCTCAGAACGAATTTGAATAAACAAGATGTGCAACCGAGAATAAAAGAGTTAGTAGATTCACTTTTCAGAAATGTCCCTAGTGGAGTAGGAAGTAAGGGGAAAATAAGATTAACAGTGCGCGAATTAGACAATGTTATATCCTTAGGAGCCAGATGGGCGGTAGAACATGGCTATGGGTGGGATGGAGATCTTCAACATGCAGAAGAAAATGGAGAAATGAAAACTGCGCGGCCAGAAACAGTAAGCGATAGGGCAAAAAAAAGAGGACTTCCCCAATTAGGTTCTCTAGGTTCTGGAAACCACTTTCTTGAAATTCAATACGTTGATAAAATATACAACCCCACGATCGCGAAAGCCCTCGGAATAGAAAATGAAGACCAAATTACAGTCATGATACATACAGGAAGCAGAGGATTCGGACATCAAGTCTGTTCAGACTACCTTAGGGTGATGGAAAGGGCAATGAAAAAGTATAATATCTCTTTACCCGATAGAGAGCTTGCAGCTGCCCCAGTAAATTCACCAGAAGGAGAAGACTACTTTGCGGCAATGAGTGGTGCCGCAAATTATGGATTTTGCAATAGACAAGCCATTGCCCATTGGACTAGAGGAGCATTCGAAGAAGTTTATAGACAATCCGCTGAAGAT
Source organism: Candidatus Sifarchaeum subterraneum (assembly GCA_016292335.1). Lineage (GTDB taxonomy): Archaea > Asgardarchaeota > Sifarchaeia > Sifarchaeales > Sifarchaeaceae > Sifarchaeum > Sifarchaeum subterraneum. The sequence goes on from JAECRX010000142.1 coordinate 6,628, forward strand.
CTAGATATGCACGTAATTTACGGCGTAGCACATAACATCGCTAAACTAGAAGAGCATAAAGTAAACGGATCAAGAAAAAGGGTATTAGTGCATAGAAAAGGTGCTACAAGAGCTTTTCCAGCTGGACATCCCGCATTATCAGAAGATTACCGGGACATCGGCCAACCGGTGCTTATTCCAGGAACCATGGGTTCTGCATCATATCTATTGATCGGTCAAAAAGAAGGCATGGAATTAACTTTTGGATCAACAGCTCACGGGGCTGGCCGTGTTTTAAGTCGATCACGAGCAAAAAAGACCTATTGGGGAAAAGACGTGAAGGAAGAGCTTCTTCATGAAGGGATCTATGTAAGAGCCGCAAACATGGCGCTTATAGCTGAAGAGGCACCAGGAGCTTATAAAGACGTCGATCGAGTAGCTAAAGTCTCACATGACCTTAAGATAGCAACCTTTGTAGCAAGACTAAGACCAATGGGTGTTGCAAAAGGCTAAAAATAATTAACCTACCTTCTTTCTTTCGAAAATTTATTATAAAAAAATCTTTACAAAATATTTTTGAGAAATTTAAAGGGGCCCCACTTCCTTAAGTCCCTTTGAGTAGTCCTGAAGGACGATGCCAGTGATTAGTGGTGAGTCAAGTGGGGCTCCGCCTTAAAAACAACCATAAAAATAATTTCGCAAAACTGATTTTTCGAAAGGAAAAGATATATGCGGGTTAACAAAGCTGGTGAGTCAATGGTTATTCTGTAAAAGAAAAGGGCGTGAACACTATTACTGACTTTCCAGGGTTGTATATAGCGAGTTAGAAGCCATACTTCCTTGTCGGGGGATTCATCGCGTTTTCAGCCATGTTTTGAAACGTTTCACTTACATTCTTCTTGGATGAATATACCCCCATCGCGAGAATTTCTGGATGTGAGGCCTGCCTGGGCTGTAATATTGTGATGCTAGAAACTTGCTGACTTATCCACGAGTAGTTCACTATTCGCATTGTGGAGAAATTTGAGAGGCTTTTGAGATACATTTAAAAAGGTTTAAATATACCTCAAAGTTGGTATGCCTATCTCATGGCTCCTGTTTCTGAAGGATAAGTAAAAACAACCTACTTTAACAATCTCCTAAAATAATATTCATCTGTATCGTATCGCATTTTATCAAACGCAATTACATCATCTTTTCTGACATCATCAGATTTACAGGAAGAGAATAAAAAATGGGTCATCGTAAAAGACATGCGCCAAAAAGAGGTAGCCTTGCATTTTCACCCAGAAAGAGGGCTGCAAGGATTACAGGTAGGATTAGAAGTTGGCCAGAGAATTATGATTTAGTGGGCATACTAGGTTTTGCTGGATACAAAGCAGGTATGGTTCATGCTATAGTTGTTGAAGATAAACCTACCAGTCCTTATTTCGAACAAGAAATTGCCGTGGCTGCAACAGTCCTCGATTGCCCCCCATTGAAGCCATGTGCAATCAGGGCATATTCGTTATCTCCATACGGTTTTAAGACCCTTGGAGAAGCGTGGTACATTGAAAAAGACGCCGATTTGAAGAAGGTTTTTCCAACTTCAAAAGATTATGATACTGAAGCTGCTCTTGATTCATTGACAGCAAATATGAACAAAATTGATCACTTCAGGATGCTCTTCTATACTCAACCTTGGCTTGCTGGTGGTGTTCCCAAAAAAAAGCCTGATATAGTGGAAATTAAAATTAGTATGGAAGATATCCAAGCACAATTTGAATTTGCCAGCAGCCTTTTGGAAAAAGGAAAGGAAGCTCGTGTTTCAGAGGTATTAAAAGAAGGACAATACGTTGACACTATCGCTGTAACTAAAGGTAAAGGCTTTCAAGGGCCTGTTAAACGTTGGGGAATACGAATTCTGCAACATAAGAGCCGAAAAACAAAAAGGGGTGTTGGGGCCATTGGAGCTTGGCATCCAGCACGTGTTATGTATACAGTCCCTAGAGCAGGACAGATGGGTTTTCATAATCGCACAGATTATAATAAAAGGATTCTAAAGACTGGTGAAAATGGAAAGGAAATTACTCCCAAAGGTGGATTCACTAAGTATGGTATTGTCCGAGGTGATTACGTTATCCTTAAAGGGTCAGTTCCTGGTACAAGAAAACGATTAGTTCGCCTGAGATATTCATTAAGGCCATCCCCTATATACTCTGATACACCTCCTACGATAAGTTTCATTAGTTCTTTTCAAAAAACTGAGTAGATGGAAGTAAAATGACAATAATTGCTAATGTTTACGATCTACAAGGTGCGGTTATAAGAGAAATCGAACTCCCTTCAATTTTTGAAACACCTTTTCGTCCAGATTTAATCAAAAGAGCTGTTCTTGCCTCCATCTCTTCCCGTAGACAGTCACAGGGAAGAGATAAAAGGGCTGGAAAAAGAACTACTGCCGAGTCTTGGGGGACGGGATTTGGAGTCGCTCGTGTCCCTAGAGTTAAAGGTAGTAGACATCATGCAGGAAGAAGGGCGGCTTTCGCGCCAATGACCGTAGGAGGTCGAGCAGCCCATCCACCAAAATCTGAAAAAAGAAGTAAGGAAAGAATTAATACTAAAGAAAGGCGCCTTGCAATTCGTTCTGCAATAGCCGCAACAGCGAATAAAGTTTTAGTTAGATCCAGAGGCCACATTATCGATTTTGTCTTGGAGATTCCATTAATTGTCACCGATGAGCTTCAAGAAATAGAAAAAGCTGCTGACACGAGGTTCGCATTCATGCAACTCGGAATATGGGATGATATCATGAGAGCAAAGAAAGGCAAAAAAATTAGACCGGGTAAAGGCAAAATGCGAGGGAGAAGATACAAGAAACCTAAAGGACCACTTATTGTAATTTCTGAAGATGAAGGGATTTATCAAGCCGCAAAAAATCATCCTGGAGTAGATATCATTAATGTTAAGAACTTGAATGTAGAGTCTTTGGCCCCTGGAACTCATGCAGGTAGACTCACTATATGGACCGAATCCGCAATTAATTTTCTTTCTGGAGATTAGATCAAATGGATCCTTATAAGATCATTTACTATCCAATCGTCTCTGAAAGCGTCCTTGAAATGATCGAAAATGAGAATAAACTCGCCTTTATTGTAAATCGACGTGCAAATAAGCATACTATCAAAAGAGCTGTTGAAGATTTGTATGAAGTTAAAGTTGAGAAAGTTAATACGATGATTTTGCCTGATGGAAGGAAAAAAGCTTTAGTTAAGCTCACATCAGATTATGTTGCAGGTGACCTAGCCACAAAGCTTGGACTATTCTAATTATCATTTATCGGTGGGTGCTTGAATTGGGAAAAAGAATATTTGTACAACGCCGCGGTAGAGGAAGTCTTTTGTTCAGGTCTCCCTCACATAAACGGAGAGGTGAGATAAAACACCCTCCTATCCCGTTGGAGGAGGCCTCAGGTTGTTTTTCTGGAGTAATACTTGACCTTCTTCATGACCCTGGTAGAGGGGCTCCGATTGCCAAAGTAAAATTCGAAGACGACCAGGAAAGACTAATTCTTATTTCAGAACAAATGTATGTTGGTCAAGAGATAGAATATGGGGAGAAGGCAACTCTTGCATTAGGAAATACTCTGCCTCTTTTCTGTATTCCCGAAGGGACTCCAATTTTCAATATTGAAGGATCGCTTGGAGACGGTGGAAAATTCGTCCGATCGAGTGGAACCTATGCTACAATCATGTCTCAAGCCCCAGATAAAACTATAGTGAAACTTCCTTCGGGAAAAATGAAATCCTTTAATCCGAAATGTAGGGCGACAATCGGACTTGTCGCTGGAGGCGGACGTACCGATAAACCTTTCGTGAAAGCAGGTAAAAAATTTCACATGGCTAAGACGAAAGGCTGGAAATACCCAAAAGTTCGAGGAGTTGCAATGGCTGCGGTATCACATCCTTTTGGAGGAGGAGCAAAACAAAGACCTGGCCGTAGTTCAACCACTAGTCGACATGCACCTCCTGGAGCTAAAGTGGGACTTATAGCTGCACGCAGATCAGGCCGTAAAAAAAGGAAATAAGCAAAACTTCTTTTCTCTGTATTTAAACCCCTTGATTACCTCTTTTCTTAGAAAGGTTGAACTCTCTAGTCTTCCCTTCAAATTAGAAATTTTCTTAATTAAGTTTGATAGAGTTATACACAACCATCCATGCAAAGTCAAATAGGCTTTCCAATACTTTTGCGTCGCAATTCTTTACTTTAATCACAAATAAGTCAGGGCAGGAACTGCCCGTAGAGCCTGTTGGACATGCTCCATGAGGAGATGGATGAATCAGGAAGCTCCATCCGATAGGGTGGGGTAGTTCACGTTGTTGTATCTATCTAACAAACCTGCTGGAATGATTATTTCTCTAACGAGTCCTTCTTGCCCTTTTTCATCTTCTTCATTTAGTTTGTCAAGAAGGGCTGCAAACAATAATCCTGGTTTATCTTTGAACAGTATTAACGTTTGTGCAGAATGGTTCCTTGTGTTTTCATCGTTTGAGTCCAGCCCTTGAACCAATTGAACGAGAATTTCTTTATGTGCCTTCAATACTTGAAGTTTCATCTCCGGATATTTTAATAATTCATCCGATTTTTTTAATATATCTTGACGCTCACGTTTGGCTGTTATCTGTTGAAATCTGAAAATCAAGAAAGGAATTGACCCTGACATTTTAAGAAACCCTTTTTCGAATGTGATTTATTTCTTTTTGATCGTTAATAAAGTCATTCATTAAAAAGATCAAATAGCTTTTTCAACAGATTATACGTGTGATGGTCTAAAGTACCGCTTAAATTACTCAAAAAAGTAGCTAAAAATCAAGAAGTTAAATAAGCTTTGATTGATAATATTTAACTGACTGGAAAGCAAAGGTTTTCTAGATACGTATTTACGTCAACCAGATGAGCTATTAAGCTTTAGAACAAATAAAAAGGGCAAAGTCAATGTTTATAGGAATAGATAACGAAAAAGAACCATTTACAATCCCATTAGATGCTTTAACAACGCATTTATTCGTAGTTGGTGCTTCAGGGACTGGAAAGACCGTTACATGCAAAGCTATAATTGAAGAGGCTGTTTTAAACA
>JAECRX010000143.1 GCA_016292335.1 Candidatus Sifarchaeum subterraneum
AATCTTACGGCATGTCTATGCTGTCTATTGAGATTATTCAGGAAAGGAAAGACATAATTGATTCTTACAATTCCAAAAGCTGTATGTTACTCAATGGAATAGAAGCAGAAATTGTTTCTGGAGGAAAACTTATTCTACCAGAAGTTCCTAGTGATTTTTTCGACATAATCATTGGATCTGTTCATTTTGGCGTTCATACAAAGACTTGGAAGAATGATTTGATAAAATGTATGAAAAAATACCCCATTGACGTAATTGGACATCCAACAGCCTACGTAAGAGGGTTAAATAGAGAAATTGCTGAAGAAATAGCAAAAACAGCTAGAGACGAAAAAGTAAGCATGGAAATAAATGCTTATTATGGAATTGATAAAAATTTTCTCGAAATATGCAAAGATAATGATGTAGAGTTTACCATTGGTTCTGACGCACATTCTCTTTCTGAGATATGTAAACTCGAAAATGAAATTAAAATTATGAAAACTTTAGGGCTTAAATTTAGCAAAAAATTCTATTCAACTCATTTGAACAAATAAATTCTAAATTGCTCATTTTTGCACCAAAACAAGCTAGAATGTCCCCCTTTAGGGGTAGACGAATTACAACGTTTACCACCTTATATAAATTAATAATTTTTTCCTCTTTCCCCCCCCCAATTGCTTCAATTCAATTAGTGGACATGCAGTTCACAATAAAATTTACCTCATTGCCACATGCTTTACCGTAAAAGTTAACAAGTGCTTTTCAACAAAAAAGAGATGGTAGGGTACCCTTCATTAAAAAAAGATATTGGTTTCTTAATCTTCAAAAAGTTTCAGCTTTCTTCTGGCTGACTATAGCAATCGATAATGTTCAGTCTTAAAAGTTGTCTCAGGGTTAACGCAAGATCTTGTTCACTCAAAAGTCTAATTCGGTCTTCTAATGTTTCTAATGTGACCAAATCGGTTCTAAGAATGGCAATAACTTCATCTACTCCTTCTTTGGTTATCGTATCGTAAGAATGAATAAAAATGCGAAATGCAGCAGAATTTTTCTTAGATATATATATTTTTGCTCCCTTTTCGCCTGTGTGAAAGAAATATTTTGTCTTGTGACCTAATAATGTTTTTACATCTCCTATGTCAGCCACTTCTTCGAAAATCAATTCACGGAAGTTTTTGAGAACCACATCTGTTATTCTTGGTACAACTTCTTCTCCAATTACTTCTTGCTTAAGTTCTTCACTCAATCGCTCTTCTATCTCGAAAACTGTCTGTGAAAGGGTAGTTTCAAACCGTTTACTCTCTATTCCAGAAACGATAACTCCACAGATATGCTGACCAAACCTGTAAAACAAAAATTGATCGCCATATTTCATTGAGATTTCTGAGATTTGTGTTGTTTTTCCTGTAAATGTTGTTTCCACAACCCCGCTCATTGTATTTAGGAAGCTACTTATTGTATCTTCATCGATGCCATTTTTGATGAATTCTCTTGCAGCTATAACCTTTGAAGTTTTAGTAGCGAGAATAAAGAAAGACTGCAACATTCTTATTCCAGTCCTCCAAATTTTCTTTTCAGATACTCTTAATTATGAGCAAACTGAATTTTCTTATTTTCTATAAGTGTCACTTACTTATATGAATATTCACGATTAGAAAAGTTCTTTTAATAGAAAATTTTCTTTTAAATGAGGAAAATGATTTTGGCATCAGAAAGAAATTTTAATACCTTTTCTGGAAGGAAAATTCCTGCACTCATGTGTGGTACTTCTCCCTTTATCGGAGCTGGCCAATTCGGCATGAAAGCCTTAGAATATAGGAAAAGATTTTTCGATTTTCCAGAACGTATGGCTGAAATTTTTGTAGAATTTGGACGATTGGGCATGCCGGGTGCACATTTAATTGGATATCCAACAATTCTTGAAGCTGCAGAAATAGCACGATCTGAGGGAGAGTTTATTTATACGGGGACTAATACCCCCGGACGCGCAACAATCGAAAGTATCCACCAACTTGGAAAAGTAGAATGCAAAATAATTTTTGTACATGGAATGTTTGTTGATGATTTCAATATACCTATCATACAAAAATTAGTTGGTGAAATTGAGAATGTAGGTGCAATACCTGGATTTGCCACCCATGAACCAACCCGAACATTACCGAAAATAATAGAACACAAAGAATCGCTGGGAGCAAAAGCATTACTTGTTCCAGTCAATCCGCTTGGTTATGCAATGGATAATAACGTAAATGAGACTGTTGAATTAATGGAAAAATGCGGATTAGATATTGTGGCGATGAAACCGTTGGCGGCTGGAAGAATCCCACCTGAAGAAGGATTCAAATTTGCTTTAACTCAGCCTAATGTAAAAGCGGTTACAGTTGGGATTTCCTCCAAAGATCAAGTAGAGTCAACAGTTTCAGCTTTCATGTCTATATTTCAATAATAAATTCTAAATAGAATTATTTTTAATCTTTTAACATACCCACACATTCTCTTTAAGAGACAAGTAGCCTTCCTTTTTCAGAAAATATGTGGTCTTTCCTTTTCTATAAAAGGATAGGGATATGTGGAGATACACTGCTTCTGTTTTAAGATAAAATTGATGGTTGTCTTTGAAAGTATATTATTTCAAAGAATGCTGGCTTCAACAAGTGTGTATCAGCAAGATGACCAGGATCACTAAGTCTATCAAATTGTAAGAGGAACCAGATTTTTGGAATATTCTGTCAGCACTTTATGTCCCTCTTCCGTTACTAGTATGGTGTCAGAAAGTCGCATTCCACAGGTTCCCGATATATTTAGTCGAAAGTACTATACAAGGAAAAATAGGTTAACTTTTGCGGATACTTTTTCTAGAAAATTTATATTGATAAACAATCAAATACATCATTTAAGGTTAAATTCACACAAATAATATCGTCAAAGCTTAGCTCAATATAAATAGAATTTGAGATACCTCAAGTTCGTTACATGAAAAAACACCCCATTATCTTGCAAACTAAGTGAAAAGAGGGGAAGTAAGGAAATCCCCTCTAACACAGAAAACTTACTAGTTACGTTCGAAAATTAAATTATATAATAAAAGGGATCAGTATTGATTCATGGTATTTATGTTGCTTATAAGGGAAAGTCTATTGTCGAGTTTGGAATCGATCGCTCCCAAATTGATAATGACCTTCTCTTTGAAATATTATTCGAAAATCATACATCTGATATATTAAATTTAGGGAAGGCAGTCCGGGATGTTTATGGTAAGAAATTCAAATATTCATTTTTTCAATGCGAAAGAGTTCCCCTATTGATGAGTTTCATTATTGACATTGATGATGCTCGTTCTGAATATGAAAGTATTGCAGAAAAAATTAATAATAAATTGGCGAACTTTGAAGATCTTTTTGAAGATTTTGAAGGTGATCCAGGGAGAGTTCAATTGATTTTCAGTTATATTTTGTCCAATATCCCTTGCAATCGCATAGAGGTGAGAAGGGGAGAGTTTTGTTGTTCTCTATTAGAAAAAGCAATTGAAAAAAAATATTTAACCGCTTGTAATCTCTTGAACCTTATGGACTGCATAAGAGAAAAGAACAAATTTGATCAAATAGTTCAATTAGGATTGGCCTTTCTTCCCTTTGAACAAGAGTTTCCTCAAGTAGAAAATTTCTCAACTTCATTTTTAAAGTCCGAATCTATTTTTCCACATTTGTGGAAACGTTTTGCAATGGATATCCCACAAATTGGCCTCAACCCTCCTTCGGAAGAATTATATAATTTTATTATGGAAGCTATCGAACAAAAAATTCAAGAAGAAAGAGAACTAACTGAAAAAATTATTGAACTTACCTTATCATTCCTTCCCTTTGAACAAGATTTACAAAAAATGGAACCTAGACGTGAACTAAAAGAGATTTTCGATTTCGTTAAAAAAAGTCTAGAAAATCACATCGTGGGATGATTCACATTTATCATAAAGACATGATATTTTTTCAAAATTGAGATAAACCTTAATTCTTATCGTGTTTGAATGGCTGAAGAATGAACTTTAATGAGTTTTAACTTTGAACTTTAGCTTTTTTTTCTCCCACATCCTTATGCATATAAATGAACAATTGACTTTTTTGCCTTCCAGACATACTCATTAATATCCCAACAAACGCAAAATCGCTAAATATCTGCCATCTTCTAATAATTAATAATATTTCAGTTAAATCTGTTTTTTTTACAAACTTCTTGTTCCAAAACTATATCTAATATTGGTTATTACTGTTTGTGCTTGCCTTTAGCGATATAATTAATAAGCGGTAATCTATAATTAGACATGATGATTATTATTTAAGGAGATGATTACATGGAAGATATGAATTTAACCTTAGAAGAAGTTTATCATAGTTTAAGAGCTTTTGGCAAAGAATACCCAGAAATAATAGAAGCTTTCGGAAGCTTTATGGGCGAAGTAGAAAAGGAAGGTGCCCTTTCAACTAAAGTCAAGGAATTAATAAGTATCGCGTTATCTATTGTAACCAAATGTAAATGGTGTATAGCTTTTCATGTAAAAAATGCATTAGATTCTGGAGCAACTAGAGAGGAAATACTAGAAGCTTGCTTTGTTGCTGCTTTAATGGGCGGAGGACCTGCTTTAATGTATTCGCAATTAGTTTTAAAGGCACTCAATGATTATAAACTAGAAGATATTAGCTCTGGACAACAGCCTCAAAGTGTTACATCAACTTAATAGAACAATGGGGTTAATTTATCTTAGATTGAAGATATTAAATTGTAAATGGAGAATACTGAAAGGAAATAGGAGTTTCCGACCAAGTTCATCCAGAAGCCTCTTCCATTTTTTGTTTTTTGATCAATTAAAAGATATTACGAGAGCGACCAAGTATCGACTTTAAGATATATCAGCGGCTGAATGCTTTAAGCACAGGTGTTTTTTCTTCTTTATCAATCACTACATCTAAGACATATGGAACATCAGCCTCAATAGCACGTTTTAATGCAGGGGCAAGATCATTTGGGGCTTCTATCTTTTCTCCTGCAGCGTCAAATGCAACAGAAAGTTCAGCAAAGTCTGGATTGCTATGTTGAACACCATAACACCCCTCATAAGAAAGTTCTTGAAGATGTTTGATTGCACCGAGACTGTAATCGTTTAGGATAACAATAACCACAGGGATCTCACATCGAACAGCAGTTTCAAGATCTTGCATCACCATCATGAAGCCTCCATCTCCAGATACTGCAACAGCGTTTCTATCTGGAAGGGCTAATTTAGCACCCATAGCTGCGGGGAATCCAAATCCCATGGTTCCAAAACCTGATGGTCCAAATATCGTTCTTGGAGAGTAAACGGGAAAGTAAGTACTGAGCCATAAAACATTATTTCCAGCATCTCCAGTTACAATATCATTTCTTCCAATTGCATTGCGAATTTCACGTATAACACGTTGAGGTTTAATTGGAATGCTATCTGAAGTCAATTCTGGCAAAATTTCTTTTTCCCATTCCTCTTTCATCAATTTTATTTCCTTTATCCTTTCTGATTTTTTAGTTTTGTTTTCAGTAAGATCATCTTGTAACATAGCGATTAAATTCTTTAATGCGATATCAAGATCTCCTTGAATTCCTATTTTTACAGGTAAGTTCTTTCCTAATTCGTTGGGATCAATATCTA
>JAECRX010000144.1 GCA_016292335.1 Candidatus Sifarchaeum subterraneum
CGCCAAGGTTGGTTCTGAGGTCCAAAAATCCCACTCATCTTTCCACATGACGTAGCGAGCATCAGGGAAAGCTGGCTCACCCTCACTATCGATATTCCCGCCGATATGGTCCGGATGACCGTGTCAATGTCTTCGGGTGCAATCCCTTCAGCCCGTAAGTTTGGAATCAGTTTACCTGTAGTTGGTGCCAAATTACCCGCACCTGTGTCCACCAGCACCAAGTGTTGACCCGTGTTAATCACCAAGCAGAGTACGGAGTGACATGCTGTTCCCACTGCTCTAGGTCGAGGTTGTGTTCCCTCAGTACTTGTTCTAGGCTTTCTCTGGGTGCGTTGACGAAAAAAATCTGGGCAGGATGAGGGTATGCAAAGCTGCCATCGCTGACGACAATACATTCATAAGTTCCTACTTGAAAGGAATAACTTTTACTACTCATAGTTATTCTTCCCGTCTCATCTTATTATGTATATATAAAAACTAAGGCCTTTTTCTACATTGCAAGGATCTGAATAGAAATACTCAGTTTCATTCATGGAATCGATTGAGGGAATTTCACTTTTATTTACGAAAGAATATCTTACCAGTCCACGATGGTAATGTAAATCGTAATGACAAATTAAATCACCTTTCAGGATATCAGTTGCGAATTTAATGCTTGAAAAAAGCGTAGGATCAGTCATAATTCTTGAGAATGATGAACCAATTGGTATTGTAACAGAAGCTGACTTGATTCATCGAGTAATTGCTAAAGGTAAAGATCCAAACCAAACGAGCGTAAAAGAAGTAATGACACAGCCACTTATTACTATAGGTTCAAATGCTTCTGTAGGGGAGGTTGAAGAAAAAATGACACGTCATGGAATCGAACGCCTACCCGTGATTGAAGATGGAAAACTTGTTGGTATTATATCAGAGCAGGAACTCACCCAGTGGCACGCCAAAGAGTTCGAAAAGGTAAAGCGCAAATTACAATTGCTCAGTGGCAAAAACTAAACAAAAAAGCAGAATTTTCATACTTAGCCCGTTGAACTCGAGAAATAAGGTAAGAAAATTAGGCTGAAGAAGGGGTGTCTCCACACCCTTAAAAAACAGGTGTCTTTTAATGCGTCTTTTAATTGATTACAGAGAAAATAAAGACATAATAGAAATGATTCAAAATATTTGCAAAGATTCGGAAATAGTTACATTACCACTTGGTGATTTTTTGATAATCAAAAATAACGACGCTGTAGTGGTTGAAAGAAAAAATAGTGCAGATTTTGTGAATTCTATGAGATCAAATAGACTTTGGGAGCAATTGCTCAGTCTTATGAAAACTAAAGAGATTATGGGATACGAAATAAAACGAAGAATTCTTGTAGTTCATGGAACATTTGGGGATTACCTTAGCACAATTCCTGACTATCTCGTCACAATTTCTCAAAGAAAACTCAAAGCATTTTGGAACAGTCTGGTAGGTGCACAACTTGAAATATTATATGTCTATGACACTCCAATAGTGATAGCAGAAAATGATGAAGCTTTTCATTCTTTCATGAAAATATTAATTAAAAGAGAAGAAGAAGGAAAGAATGATAAAACACCGGAAGCTAGATGGTATCGAAAAAGAGCAATTCGGGATCTCCCTGCAAAAGATAGGAAATTATTTTTTCTGTCCGCTATACCCTCAATAGGAGAAAAATTAGCGAAAAATCTTTTAGAACATTTTGGTTCAATTGTGGACATTGCCACCGCATCTGTAAAAGAACTACAAATGGTTCCAGGTATTGGTAAGAAAAAGGCAGAAAACATATTTGAAATATTCCGTTAAGAGAATAATCTCTCGTAGCATCTTAAGGATTTTTGTTCCGATTTCCAAATTTTCTTCTGGAAGCCATGGAAAGTCCAAGAAGTTCTTTATTTTTTTCTATGAGCCTCTTTAAGAATTTTCTCAGCGGTTTCATGGTCCTTTTTCCTTTTTAGAGGATCAACGACCCCTTTCGTAAAAGGATCAACCAGATGGTTCATTAGTTTTGATAATTTCTTTACAAAGATATTAGAGTTTCACAGTGCAGACTTAAAAAATCTTCAAAAAGACAAGACTTAAAGAGAGTCTGTAGATAATCGAAAATTAAATATGATATACTACTCTAGCATTCTACAATATCTATAAAATTTACGTAAGTGGCATTAAGTTATAATTTCTTATAATCAGAAAAGATGAGAGTTTTCAAAATCCACTGCTAAAAACTTTTTTAAATATTTTCTAATTTTGTTAATATGAATATTCTTGATGTTAAAAGTAAGAATAAAATTTCGGACTTCGCTAAGTCAAATAAAGTGCCACTCTCTGCTATTTTCTACGATTCGTGACACCTCAAATTGTCAAATATAACGCCTGATATCGTATTACACATACAAATTAAATGAGAGATGGTTAAAAATGAGCAAAAAAATAGAAATCAGTGAAGAAGAAATAGATGAAATGGCGGATCTTTTCTATGCCCTTGGAGACAAAAAGAGAGTCAGAACACTGGTCTACATGCTCCAAGGCATGGCACCTGTGAAGATCTCAGAAAAACTCGGTATCCCTCGAAGTAGTTTACAAGTACATATAGAGAAATTGATACAATCACACTTGCTAGATAGAACAGGCACACGAGGAGAAGAAGGGCCGTATGCATACAACGAGGAACTCGTGGCCAAATTACTGGAACTAGGGAAAAAAGCAGGAACTGTAATGTCAAAATTAGGGCAAATAAAAAGACTTGAAGAATTGGTTGGAACTTTGAGTGGAACAGGCTATGGAATAGATGGATATCAAGAACTGAGCAGTCCCTTGTTGGAAAAAACGACCAAGGAACTAGAATTGGCCAAAGCTGAGTTCCAGGAAATTTTAGAAAAAATGAAATAGAGAATTACCGCCCACTCTATCTTTCTTCTTTCGCATCATCCCTCCCTAGGGAAGTTCAGCCTTTAAAGTGGAAGATAAATCGTTGTTTTTCGGTTATGACCTCCACATAGAGGAGTTTAGCGTCTTTTGAGATTGCTAGGAAGGCTTAGTTTCTAAAATAAACTTAGCATTTAGTGCTCTTGTCATGGAGCTGGGGGCTAGGACATGTATCCCAAAGATACTTGTAACTCTCAAGGTGGCCATCCCACTTCTGGCAAGTGGGAACTCTAGTCAAAACTTTCGAATTGTTGGCACCATCACAAGCTCCGTCTTTCAGGGCGGAGCTCTTAACATCAACTCTTTTTTATGATTCATCCATCATTCTTTTCTCAAGATCTACCCCGAGCTAGTTCCAATAGCTTTAATTTCTTCCTAAAGTTTTGCTGGAAAAGGATTTGCAAGACAAGGAAACTTTACAACAAAGTCACCATATGACATTTTTGCAATATACCTTATTTGATCGTTGTTGAAACCGAATTTTCGCAGAATGTCGAGCTCATAGAGTTCTTCTTTTTTGAACCAGATAATCGTACCGCACTCTCTAACCAATTCATTGGATAAGTTACTCGGGTATTCTTCCATAAAAATCTTTAAGCCTAATTTTTCTTGATCTTTAATTATTTTATAAGTTACAATATCTGTTAGATTACAGGCATTACTCACTACTAAAGCCACTACTCGCTTGATTTTTGAATGAAGTATTCTTGTTATGAATATGTTCAATAGCAATTGTTCCATTGCGTTCGTAAGCCTTTCAAAACTGATGATTATTGGTTGCCAAAAGAAATTTTCAACATTAAGAGTTTCAAAAGGAGTTCCACATAAGAAGAACCATTCGCCCCAAACTAAATCATCAAATTTGTCAAGTATTTCATCTCCATCATCCCAATCGTTATTTTTAAGAGCAAATTCGTAGATTTCTCCAAACAAATCGATGAGAGATGGGATTTTGATCTTGTTTTTAATTTTACCCAATAGGATTCGCACAAGTAACTCATTAAATGGTGATAGCTCTAAACACATGGATAATATTTCAATGAGAATTCGATTATATTCGAGTTCATCTATTTCCAGCTCTGGTCCTGGTAGGATCGGATTTATACTGAAGCAATCTTCATAAGGTTTTAGAACATGGTAATTCCAATCAAGAAAACTGTTTGAGATCTCAAGGTTCCTAGAAAAAATAATTGGAAAATAATTCGAAAATTCGATAACCTGAGCAATTATTTGTGCAGACATTGCGGTTGTTTGATCCTGATCACCTAAGATCAATATAGGCTTGTCTATTTCGTTGAAAGGGATGTAAACTGGCTTCCCAGATTTTGTAGATCCTAATCGAAGACCTTCAGAAGGAAGATTTTCTTCTGAAAACTTCCAAATTTTTTGATCATGAATAGAATACATGATCTAACTTTCGACAAATGTTTTTTTTTGTCTTTTTTCTAGTTAATCGTCCCCTGAATAGATAAGATATCGTATTGAAACCATCAAGAATAAGGGTAATAGTACTAATACAGAGGGAGTGAATCGAAAGTATTCAAAAAATGTATTCTGATCTGTGGTTAATCTTATTTTTTGAGCATATCTAAAGCCGATTTAAAATCGTTTTCTCTCTTTTCTTTTTTTGAGTTTGACTCAATCATCAAAGCTTTTTCTTCTCCCCTTGTCTCCGTTTTTATTATTTTAATATGATTTACCGTTTCCAAAACAATTCGAGAATTATTCAATCGGTATTGGTTTACCTAGCTCCTTTGCATAAGCAAGACTTCTACACAAAGGACATATAAGAAATCCCGTCACAGGGAAAAATTTGTATCGTGGATCAAATTTTGAGCTACAGCGTGTACATTGGTAGTATTCTAATTTCATTAATTTCACCACGAGAAGACCACCACCGTTGGGTGGTGGAGGATTTGTGGAATGGGGTGTGGGATCCCCAATCTATTGGGCGTTACCTTATATTATTTCCCTCCCCCTATACAATCAATGGAGGTCAGGTCGCCCTTCACCAAGGCTAAAGTAGGCATATTTTCCACATAGATTACCTAATGAGGTTCGTGGCTTAAATTTGCATCATCCTTAAATTCTAAGTTTAAGGAATTAGTCAAATTCATTTTAGAAGAGTCTAAAAAAGAATAAAAGAAAAGAGAGACCCTAGTGTATAACTCAACTTGTCAAGAGATCTTTGATTTTTCAATTCTAGCTTTATCAACAAACATTCTTTTAGTATTTGAATTATACTTATCTGAACTTTCTTCCTGTCATTTCATCTATCGATATTTCCACAGGATACATATTAATCCCAGTTATTGCCTCATGAAACACTCCCAAGTCTCCATGTGCACGTAAACTAAATTTATTCGCCATTATTTTCATAATTCTCATCATTTCCTCTTTTTTGTCACTTTTTGTTAATTAATTTATATTTGATCGATTACATTAATCCATATCTTCCACGAATACATTTTATTGAGTAAGACTTTTTACTTAGAATTAATATCAGAGAATTTTTTTTGGAGGATCTTGGATGCGTTCCCATCCAGTGTTGCAATTCTAGATGGATACGCATAAATTCAAAAATGAACAGCTACGATAAGTGTCTTGAAGATGCTTCTGCTTCCTTTCACATTGTATCTAAAATTTTCTGCTTGTCATAATGGGAATAAAGGCGACCCCTTATTTAAAATTTCTGAAGCCTTCTTGTACACTTTTTACCTCATTTTGTCATTCTGATTTAATGAACGAGTTCTAAAACCGAGCAACTTTTTTAAGATAGTTGTTCTCTAACAGAATTTGGAGATTCTTTTGCCAAAACAAACACCCATGATCGAGCAATACAAGGTTCTTCACCGCCAACTCAAGTCTCAGCATCCTGATGCAATATTATTTTTCAGATTGGGCGATTTCTATGAGATGTTTTACGATGATGCAAAAATCGGAGCTAAAGAGCTGAATATTGTACTGACTGCTCGTAAAGAAATTCCTATGGCAGGTGTCCCATATCACGCCGCAGAAAAGTATATCACAACTCTTGTAAAAAAGGGTTATAAAGTCGCAATTTGTGAGCAAGTAGAAGATCCAAAAGCGAGTAAAGGTATTGTAAAAAGGGAAATTGTAAGAATTATCACTCCTGGAACTATTACTGAGGATTTCATGCTTGATGCAAAAAGTAATAATTATCTTATGGCCATTTCTTTATCAAAATCAAATAAAAGGCTTGGCGTCGCAACCATTGATATTTCAACAGGTGAATTCATTGCCTCTGAATTTACAGGAGAAAACTTTCTATCCGAGTTTCAAACAGAACTCCATCGTTTGAATCCCGCAGAATGTATTTTGCCAATGGATTTAGAGAGCAATGAAGATCTTAAATTCATTTTTTCTACAAATCCAAACACCACCATTACTCCAATGGAAGATCACTTTTTTGATTATGAAAATGCTTACAAAGCATTAACTGATCATTTTAAAACATTGAATCTAAAGGGGTTTGGCCTCGAAAACCTTGATTTCGCCATAAACGCTGCTGGAGCAATAATCAGTTATTTGCAAGATACCCAAAAAGGTGAACTAGCAAACATTACGGGAATTAGCAAATATTCCACAGCAGATTACATGATACTTGACATGACTACTCAACGAAGCCTTGAGATCACTAGATCTTTCCTTGACGGTACTAGTAAAGGTACATTACTTGAAATCTTCGATCAAACCGTTACAGCAATGGGCGGCCGTCTTTTGATTCAATGGTTGTTACGACCACTTTTAAATAAAGAAAAGATTTCAGAGAGGCTTGATGCAGTAGAAGAAATGTATAAGGACATTTTCTTACGTCAAGATCTCCGAGAAATTCTCAACAAAATGAGTGATATCGAAAGATTAGTCAGTCGAATCAGTATAGGCAGAGCAAATGCAAAAGATCTACTTTCACTAAAAGATTCTTTAACCACTATCCCTGATATCCGCAAAACATTATCCACAACTAAATCAAAGTTGATACAAGAACTCATTAATAATCTTCATGAGCTTCCTGAAATCGCTGAATTAATTGAAAAATCAATCAGTCCCGATGCTCCTCAGTCCCTTCATGAAGGTGGAATAATTCTAGATGGATATAACAGTACGTTGGATGAGCTTAGAGAAATCACTCGTACTGGCAAGCAGTGGATAGCAAACTACGAGGAAAAAGAAAGAAGAAGGACAGGCATTAAATCCCTAAAAGTTGGATACAACAAGGTTTTTGGGTATTACATTGATGTCACAAAGCCTCACGTCTCAAAAGTTCCAAAAGAATACATTCGAAAACAAACACTTGTGGGCAGTGAAAGATATATAACTCCTGAACTGAAAGAGTGGGAAGAGAAAATAATCTCTGCGGAGGATAAGATTAAAAATTTGGAATATGAGCTGTTCACAGAAATTCGCGAAGAAGTGAAAGGACATACAGAAGAAATGCAAGAAAATGGACGAATTATCGCTACTTTAGATTGTTTATCTACTTTTGCTGAGATAGCCATTCAAAATAATTATGTAAAGCCAGAAATTAATGATAGTGATAAAATTATAATAAAGAAGGGAAGACACCCGGTTGTCGAAAAATTATTAATTACCGAACAATTCATCCCCAATGATGTAGAAATAGATTGTAGAGAAAATCAACTGCTGATAATTACAGGCCCCAACATGAGCGGTAAATCAACATACATACGACAAGTTGCCCTTATTGTCCTGATGGCCCAAATTGGCAGCTTTGTCCCAGCTGAAGAAGCATCCATTGGAATTGTTGACAGGATTTTTACAAGAGTAGGAGCGTTCGATGTCATTGCAGCACAACAAAGCACTTTCATGGTTGAAATGAACGAAACAGCAAACATCCTCAACAATGCAACTGAAAAAAGCTTAATCATTTTAGATGAAATTGGAAGAGGAACTAGCACCTTTGATGGCGTCTCCATTGCATGGGCTGTCGCTGAATACATACATGAAAATCCAAGGATTTCAGCGAAGACAATGTTTGCTACACATTACCATCAACTTTGCGAACTTGCAGATATATTGCCGAGGGCAAAGAATTTTCATGTAGCAGTAAAACAGAAAGAAGATGGCATCCTTTTTATCCATAAAGTGCTACCTGGCGGGACAGATAAGTCCTATGGTATTCAAGTTGCCCGTCTCGCAGGTGTGCCTTATCCTGTAATTTCACGTGCAAAAGAAATTTTAGAAATATTAGAAGGCCAGATTGATCGAGTTGAACCTGAAAAAGCTAGATTAGAAGATAAAGTTGAACCTAGAAAATACCCTTCAGTAGTTTCGATTCAAACAGAATTGTTCCGATTTGGACAAATTACTAAACCACCAAAAACTGAAATATCGAAAATAATGGATGAAGGAATACTAGAAGATCTCTTAAAGTTAGATATTAGCAACATGACTCCACTCGATGCACTCAATGCGATCAATGAACTTAAGAAAAAAGCTGAAAGTCTAAAAACTAAAAAATAATTTGCTTGGTAAGTGAATTACATGAGCTCTTCGAAAATAATTATACTAGATGAGGCCACAATTAACAAAATCGCTGCAGGTGAAGTTGTTGAAAGACCTGCATCAGTCGTTAAAGAATTAATTGAAAATTCAATAGATGCGGGTAGTACAAAAATAATGATTAATGTTAAAGACGGTGGTATGAAATTAATCCAAGTATCGGATAACGGATCGGGAATGTCTCCTGAAGATGCAGATTTGGCCTTTTTAAGACACACAACAAGCAAAATAAAGGATGCTGATGATTTATTCAAGATTCACACATTAGGATTTCGTGGGGAAGCTTTAGCCAGCATTGCAGCAGTTTCACGAGCAGAACTTATTACAAGAACCAAGACATCCTTAACAGGTACAAAAGTCGTTGTAGAAGGTGGAAAAATCATTGAAACCTCAGAAACATCTTGCCCCGAAGGAACAACTGTTGTAGTTCGAGATCTTTTTTTTAACACACCAGCCAGAAGGAAATTTCTAAAAAATACTAAGATTGAGTTAGGTCATATTATAGATATTGTCCGGCGATATGCCCTGATCTATTTCAATATCAGTTTTTCACTCACTTCTGACGAAAAAAATATCTTTAAAACACCTATGACCAACAATATGCTTGAAAATATTGCTTACGTCTTCGGCAAAGAAATAGCAAAAGAAATGATTCCAGTCGAATTCTCTAATAAATTCGAAATCGGTGGTTATATATCCAAACCCAGCACTACAAGAGCAAATAGGAACCATCAATATTTATATGTTAACAAGAGATACACTACAAATATCTCAATAAGCAAAGCTATAGAAGAAGCTTATGGAACATTGCTTATGAAAAATAGACACCCAATCTTTGTTCTAAACTTGAAAATAGATCCAAAATCAATAGATGTTAACGTCCACCCTACAAAACGTGAAATTCGGTTCAGCCTTGAAAGAACTGTTTTAGAAGCCTTTACTACTGCCATCAAATCAGCATTTAAGGCTCTAGAACCTATATTAACTATTGAGATGAAAGATGAAGTTACTGAAGAGCTAATAGAAAAGCAACAATTAAAATTAAAGGAAAGTTCCGTTCCAGAACAACAAGTTCTTCAAGAGAAAGTTCAAGAGCCAATCACTACAAGCGATACAGTTATTCCATCTTTAGAGATACACCAAATTGAAAAACTTAAACCAGTTCCTCCTATAGAACTTAAAGATGAAAAAATGGATATAACGATAATTGGTCAACTACATAATTCATATATCATCGCACAAGATCAAGAAGGATTGTTAATAGTTGATCAACATGCAGCAGATGAACGTATTTGCTTTGAGAATTTACTTGATAGCTTTAATCAATCAAAACTATATTCTCAGGATCTTATTTCTCCAATAGTGATCCAACTTACCCCAAAGGAAAGGCATCTAATCATAAATAAGTTAGACCTTTTAAATGAACTCCAGATCAAAATTGAACATTTCGGGAAAAATAGTTTTATTATTCGCGGTTTACCGGTTACATTGGGAAAGATAAGTGATAAATCAGATGTAATAGACCTTATTGATGATTTAGTGAATTCAGAGGAATTGAGAGTTGAAAATCCATCTAAAGAAGAAATTATTAAATTAATTGCATGTCATTCCGCTATTAGGGCGGGTGAACCTCTTTCACCAAAAAGAATGATTGCTCTCATAAAAAACCTTAATAAAACAAAGCTACCGTTTACTTGTCCTCATGGAAGGCCAACAATTATTCGTATTCCAATTAAACAATTGGAAAAGAAATTTAAGAGAACTTAGTTAAATTTATTTTTTCTGAAGTTAGATCAATTTCTCGTATAATCTGAATAATCGAAGAAAAATGTCTTTGTGCTATAACAGATATGGACAACCATCAATTTCCCACAAAACTTAATAGTTACGAAGGAATTTTCTTCATGACAATATAGATATGGACAGACATCAATTATCCACAAAACACTTAAGAGTTAGTGTACCTTCATTATAAAAACGTTTAATGACGTTTCAACAGAGAAGGAACGGCCTTTAATTTTTTATCTGGAGACAAACAACTTCTCATTCACCCCACTCTGCGATATGGACAGAAAAAAGCACAAAATTCTACTTAGGCTACAAAAAGTAATTTAGTTCCCAGGTGGTCAGGTATATGGAAGAAGAAGAAAAAAGGACCGAAGAACTTCTATTTTTTACTAATCAGATTTTAGCGAAAGTTCTCGATGAAAGTGCGTTGTTTTTAGGTCGAGGAGGAAAAGGTATTTTCTATAACTCTGGAAAATCTGCAGGCGAGAAATATGGAAAAAGATTTGAAAAAATCAATGGTCTGAAAGAAAA
>JAECRX010000145.1 GCA_016292335.1 Candidatus Sifarchaeum subterraneum
AAAGATATAATTAGAGTTATTTCTTGAAATTTAGTTATCGCTCACCCTCTTTTTTGAAAAAAAGAATTCCATCACCTTATTTTATATTTTTGTCGAATCTTTTCCGGAGTTTATAAACGAGTTCATGCATCTCCCATATTTGAAGCAAAGAGGAGATCAAAAATGTCAGTGATAAAAAGATTAGAAGAAATCTTGATTGACGTGAATCATAACTTGCATAGAATTTTCGAAAAATCAGATCTATTTCTTGAAAACCTGCTTTGGGTTATCGCAAGACTTGAATCTGATAAAAATCTTCAAGAGTATGTGATCAAAGTTTTTGTCGCAATAGAAGCTTTCTTAAATGGATATTTTCCCCACAAAAAACTCGCAGAACTTCTAAATGCAGGAATTAAGTTAACAAGAGATAGACAAAACATTGTAGGTGCCCAAAGAAGGAGCATTTATGCAAGCAATATTTAGAGGAGAATGCAACAAAATGTACAAACATAGTTTCGATAACCATCTGGCTTCAATAACTATACAAAATGCACACACGCCTCTGATTCAAAAATCTATTGAATGCCTCATGATATTTAATATCTTATCAAATAAACAAAAAGTGAGCAGAAGAGAAGTCAGACTCGCTACAGGAATATCCGAATACAAGATCGCCCAAATTTTGGAGGAGTTTGTCCAAAAAAGAATAATTAAGAAAGAAAAAGTTGGTAAGAAATTCTTATATCAGCTGATCGACGAAAAAAGGAGATAGATTGTTTAAAGTTTAATTTTCGTCTAAAATTCCTCTATTTTCACTTTCATTTCAATGTTTCTTCACCTATCAAAAGCACACCTTCTTTGCATCAAATATATCATTCATAAGAAAGATAAAGAGGAACACAGAGTTGTTTCAAATTGCATCTTGGTTTTTACAGCCATCGAAGAATCAACATATGAAGACAAAGTGGTGCTGGATGTGAAAGAGACGATAGGAGTGTGAAAGATCATGATTAGGGGTATTTGTGTCACATACAGTGGTGTGCCAATTGCAGACTACGGAATGAATTATTATGAGATTAAACTGGATCTGCTTTCAGGATGGTTAACAGCATACTTCCAATTTGCCAAATACGAATTAAAAGAAATAGTAAACGAAATTGGTTTTGAAAAATTCAAATACCTGTTTTTTCAATGCCCGATTCCTTATGTACTATTTATTTTAGTTGTTGATCCTAACGATTCTCGAAAAGATTATTCAAATGTTGTAGAACAAATTACTGAAAAACTAATGGATTATGATGTTTTTTTAAGGCATTTTGATGGAAATTTGGGAGAGATACAATTAATTTTTGAAGAAATTTTAACAGACATCGATTGTGATTGTCTAATGACAATAACCAAAAAATATAGACGTAAAAGAAGAACAATAAGATATTGCACCTTATTTGGAAAAAATGTGAGAATTTCTAAAAATTTCTGTAATATGTGGAACGTATGGAAATGCTTAGAGGAAAAAGATAGATGGGAACGGACTGCGCAACTCACATTAGCTTTTCTTCCCTTTGAACATGACTTTCAATTAGAAGCCAATGTAGAATTGGAGGATGTTTTTAATTTTGTTGAAGGTGTAATGCAACAAGAAGAAAGAAAGAAGTTACAAATCATGAAGTAAAATAATATCTTTGGCCCCTTTTAATGCAAAAGGAAAATTGGGTAGAGGATATAGAGATTTAAGAAACTGAAAAAAATTTCATCGGCCTTGGAAGAGTCTTTCAGCAAGGAATGGGGGCAATCTGGCATCTTTTATCTCGCTAGCTGTTTTGCTGATATCATATTCCACTCTAAGATTTTCAACAATAATTTGATCTCCCTCCAATTGTAAGATCATATAACTGGCACGTGGATCACGGTCTCTCGGTTGTCCAACACTCCCTGGATTTAGCACAAAACCTTCTTTGAATTTAAATTCCATCGGAAGATGTGTATGTCCCATAATTAAGATGGCGGATCCAGACATTTTTAAAAAATCTTGCAAAACTGGTCTAGGTGTACTAGGAGGAACATATTCATATACTGGATCTCGAAGCGATCCATGAACTAGACTAATAGTAGTGTCATCTACTTGTATGTTTTTAACTTCCGGAAAACTCGATAAAATTCTTATGGACTCTTTTTCCAATACTCTATGGGTCCATTCAACAGCAGTGGCGGCATATGGGGTGAAACCATATGTGATCCCGGTTATGGATACTTCATCATGATTTCCAAGTACTGTATTATCGATAATCTTATTTTCTTTTGCGAGCTTAACTACTTCATTAGGCTTTGCGCCATAACCAACAAGATCCCCACAGCAAAATATTTTATCGACTTCATTGTTTTCGATATGTTCAAGAATTGTTTCAAAAGCTACTAGGTTAGAGTGAATATCAGAAATCACGGCAATCTTCGTCAATTTTTATTTGTCTCCATCATTTTGTTTTATTTTTGATTGTATGCATTTTATTCAACTTTCTGAAAGGGGCCGATTAAAAATTTCAAGAATAATTATGTTTGAGAATATCAAATCTGCCACATTTTGGTATACCCAATTTCTCTACCAGACCTACTTACTTTTAAACAACCAAATTGGATCGTTTTTATCTGATCTTTCAAGTTGTATGCTGGAGTAAAAAGAGATATTTTCGGGACTACACCATGAAAATTAATCTCAGTGATTATACCAAGGCCCAAAAATTCATGTTCTCCATTTAAAAGGCCAACCATGAGGTTTTCATAATTCTTTTCATTAATGACTAAGAAATATTTTTCAGCAAATATTTTTTCTAATTCGTTCAAAACGAATTGATTGACCTGATAGTCCTCAGGTGTAATGATTAAAATCATGTCTATTGCATCTTCAACATAAATGGGAGCTATGCCTAAGATCTTAATCAATTGTGCATAAGTTTCTTCTTGGATGTGACCACCATTACCGAGAAAAGTGTAGACCGTGTTTAACTTGTTTAAATAAAATGTTATCTCCCCTCCTCCTTCAAAGTACTGTAAAAATAATGATTCCCGCAAGATTTTCCTGTCATCTCTATCTCTTTCTCGTCTTTTTTCCGGATACGAAACACGTATAACCTCAAAATTTTTAACTGGCTGGAGTAAATGTTCCAGCTCATCTTGTTCTTGTAATGCAATGATAAGTTCAGGTTTAAAAGAATAAAATTTCACGAGCTTGAGTTCTCTAGCATAAGAACCAAAAACCCACCCAGTAGTGTCGATAAGGATTATTTGTGCACCCAAGTTAACTGCTTTCTCAAGTAGAAAATTTATTCCCGCAATTACTCTGCATTGAATACCCGCAGGAGATGTCCGACCTACAAAATAAGAGTGAATTGCTTCGTTTTCAGATAAGCAACAGAACTGCTTTTCTGGAATCGCCAAATTGATAGTAGTCGGAGGGCCCAGTTCACCCTGTCCCATGTCAGCATCAATAACTGCAACACGGATTTCACTCTCAATCAATTTATTGGCCAAGTAAGTAGTGAATGTTGTTTTTCCAGAGTCGATATCGCCAATAATCATGACTTTAATTATCTTTTTTTCCAATTTTTTTATTGCTTCGATTGTAGTGCCCCAATCTTTTGGGATAGTTGTACCATCAATTTCTTCTATTTTTCCACCAATTCCAGACGTGATTTGAAGGATTGAGTCATTTTCTGCATATATCGAAATTGCTTTTCCTCTTTTCACTATGATAGAATCATTTACAACTTTCTTTCCAAAAATATTCACTATTCCATTTGTTACAGTGATCTTTGCAGGCCCTTCAACATATAGACCTTTTTCCTTTTGTATAGATAGATCCATTAACGTACCTTCTGAATTTTTTATGCTTTCTTAAAGATAAACAAATAAATAGACTATCATTGGTTTATTCAAGATTTTTATGCTCCTTTCTCCTCTCTAAGGGCAAAGTAATTTCTTTCCCTTCTCTAACAGCGATTTTCATGGCTGATCTTATGTGTTTGTTTTTTATGCCATCCATTCTTTTGCTAGGACGTGTCTTTGTTTCATCAACTAGCTCAAGGTGCGTTTGGCTTTCAGAAAGTGTTTCCAGGAGGCCTTCTACTAATTTCCTTTGATGTGATGTTGCCCCCGTACCGATTCGTATTATCTTGTTTCCAGCAGGATATATTTCAACGCTTATATTAATAAAATCAAGAATTTCTTTTAAAGAACTGTTTTTATAAGTTTCCAAACAGTCACCATCAGCTAAAATGGCTACTCCGAAGTTTGGACCCGGATCCACGCCAATAAAAAGATTCTCAAAATGTTCTTTACCAGTTCTAAGTATACAAATGGCATCGATTATCTTTTTTTTGAAGTCTTTTTCCGCCATGGATCGAGTAATCTTTACAATTTTTCTATGATTTTGAATTAAATTCTCTTCATCAGAGAGTATTACGGATACATTGGAAGGAATGTTTTCTCCAGGGATAAGACTGAGAAATGGAAACTTAAATTCTTTTAGATGTTTTACTGCAAGAAAATAGGTTTTGGGGTCAGAAGTGACTACAGCAATCATTTTGCGAACTCCATTTTCAATGAAAGAAAGTATTTTGAAAAAGTTTTCTGAAGTGTTGCATTGCCAGCCTGTATAATGATTCTAAGACATCCTCCATCCATGTTTCGAAGCAATAGAGTTTTGAGTAGATACAAGGACATAGATTACCAGTGGCAGCGAGATTCCAAAGAAAAAACACTCCTAGGAGAAAGTGGATACCCGTAGCAGTTTTCGTGATCAGAAGCTATTTTTACAGGACCTAAACAATCTCTGAATTAATCAACTAACCCTTCACTCGTAATTCTAAGTTCTGTGATGAGTTCTTTACTTGTCTTCGCAATTTTTACAGTTGCTTTTCTCATGGATAATTGGTCAGTTAGAGATAATTGAATTGATAATCTAGCCCAATAATTTAAGATCGCAGCAGCAACCGGTTCAACATCCGCCCTGGCTGCATCTACCTCAAATACACCTCTTACCTGACTGGCCAACAAAAGAGCAACATCATAATTTCTTGCAAGTGAAAGTAATAAAGCAACTTGTCTGTTCAGTTCTCGATTTAAACTGAAATTTTTTGAACTGCCTCCTAACTCTCTCCGGTATAAGTTGGTTATTGTATCCACAACAATCAGACGTATGTCAGACCCCTTGGTTAGATACTTTTCCAGATGATTGATGATTTGGGCTTGTTCATTGAAGGAAGAAAGTTGAAATAATAATATCCGTGGTGCTATTTTGCTCAGATCTTTGTTGGCTATTTGTTTCAGACGTTCTGAAGAGAACGTGTTATCCGCATCAATGAAAATTGCTCTTGCTCCTCTCAAAGTGCAATTTCTTATGCATTGTAAGAGAAAGGTTGTTTTTCCACTTCCAGATTCCCCATAAACCAGTGTAATCTCTCTGGTTTTTATCCCTCCTGACGTAAATTCGTCAATTGATTTGCAACCAGTAGCTAGCATTCTTTAATATACTCCAATGCTTGCCTGTTAATCATACTTCTTGAGAACTTTATCATATTAAAATGATTTTTCCAAGGATACTTAAAGCCTTCACGATTTCTTCAAGCCCTACTTTCACAGCAGCCAGAGTTCCGAAATTTGCTGTAGATACTCGTTTCAATTTGAACTGTAAGCCTCTTGAAAGGTCTTCAGGCAATATAGTGTGGAAAAAATCGCTTATTTCTTTAGTTAAGTTAGGGATGTAATAACGGCCAATACTTTTTACATTTGCAGGTTGAACACAATAACCAATGCTTTTAATATTATTGATCAGCGCTGAAAGAACTTCGTCAATCTTTCCTTTGCTTATTAAAAATTTGTTTTGTGCTTTTTGCCATTTGACTAGTGCTTTGACAATATTTATTTGAACTTCTTCTTTTTCTATACTTATAGCTCTTGGGTCATCATCTATCAGTAATTCTATCAAAGATGGAATAGCATTTTCAACAATCTCTGGTGATTTATCGCCGATCTCTCCGATTGCTTTAACGGTTTCGCAACGAACATCCCATCTTTCGTCTTTTAGAAGAGGTATAAGGTGGGAAACTATCCGTTTTGCTCCTCTTGGTTCTTTTTCAATGATTTTACCAAGAGACCATACTGCTTTTTTCTGTATCTCCCTTTTCCCAGATTTCAAAGCCTCATATAAATGAGGCAGGATTTGATCTAAAAGTTCAGGTATTTCCAATCCTATTCTTCCAAGTACTTTGGCAGCGTTGGTATCGACATCTGAATTTTTTAGTGCAAGAAAAATATCTTCCAGCATTTGGAAATTTTTCCTTACCAAGTTCAGAATTTGATCAAAATTCTTTTCATCTTCTAAAAATAGAAATAACTGTTTCTCTTCGGGAATCCTGTAGTCTAATTTTATAAGAGATTCAAAAGCTTGTCTCCGTACCTCTTTTTTTTTGTCTTGCAATGTTTGGATAAGAAAAGGTATTGCGTATTTGTCACCTATATTTCCGAGTGCCTCCGCACTAATTTTACGCACATGTTCATGTGGGTCAATTAGTGATTGCGTTAGTGAATTTACCGATTCTCTATCCCTGATTTTGCCTGAAGCATCGGCAGCGCTAAGACGAACATGCCAGTGCTCATCATTCAACAGTGTATGTATTAATGATTTTATAATCCGTTTATCTCTGATACCGATTATGCTTAACGCATTAGCAGAAGTACTTCGCACATATACACGTTCATCATTCAACATTGAGTGTATTAGAGACTCCATCGTTTGTTTACATAGTATTCGCTCTAATGATTCTTCAATATGTGGAATTTGCTCTCCACCAAGAAAACCATCCATTTTAAGTGCTTGGACAGCCAATCTGCATAATTCTGGTTTTAAAAGGGATGATGAAATCTCCATTTCGTTTAATATACTTTGAATTCTATGATATGCTATTATGGTATGAAGTAAACGATAGAAACATTCATTTACATTTAGGCCTGTTTTGGATGAAGCTTCAAAAAAGGGGATTTTCCATTTTCCGGCAAGTTCTCTCCCTTCAGCTTTTGAAATAGCCCGGTTAAATTCTTGTTCGTCTTTCTTATTTCCTAAAAGAACACAAGGAATAGTAGTATAAAGTTTCAATAATTCTGTTTTCCAGTTTCCAAGATTCTCGAAACTCTTCCTATTCGAAATATCGTAAACTAACAAAACACCATCAGCACTTTCATAGTACTCCTGAGATGTAAGATCGTCAAACTCAGGGAGATACCAAATGTGGATTTTCAATCGTATTTCAGCAAATCGGAGGTGAGCAACATTAAAGAATATTCTATCATCCACAGTATATCGAACGCCATATATGCCACTAGGTGAATGTGTTTGACAAAAGTACGATTGAAGTGCAGATTTTCCGACCGCAGGATCACCTGCAACGATCAACTTAGTGTGTTCGTGCATTTGCTGCTTATCTCCATCTGATATCCATACGACAAAAGTATATTTCTCACGTGTATCATACGTTTTAAAATTCAAAAAAATATAATTCGTATAGCATTCTATCAAGTGTAAGAAATTCATAATTTATTTAAATTCACTGTTTAGATGCAAGCAAAGAGTTTTTTTGCATTTTTGTGGGCTATTTTTTCTATGACTTTTTTATTAATTTCCTGTTTAAGCATCTGATGAACTGCTTTTGAGCAAGAGAAAAGATCTGATTTGTCCCGTCCCAAGTCGCTATTAAGTATAAGCCGGTCGGAATGTTGTTCCCCATATTCTCTGATGATACTTACAAAATCTTCAGGAGTGAGTTTCCCGAGTTGAACAGTGAGTCCAATAAAATAAGGAGTTTCTAATAAAAGATCAATATTTTCTCGTGTCACGTGATCGACTAAAACATTCTGATTCTTGAAACTTAAATACTTAAAACTTCAAGGCCGGTTTAATCACCTTACGAAGGAACAAATTGAAGAATATCAGACGATGATTAACGAACAATGGGAGCATTTAAGAAGCCTCGCAGAAAACAACACAGAATGAGATTTTTTATTTTTTAAAAACTAAAATGAAATAGAAAAAAAGGGGGAAAAATGGGTTACTCCATTTTTCTCTTTTTTGCTTCTAAGATAACAAATGCTGCAACGGGTATTGTGGCTACTGTTATTGTAAATGGACATAACCCCATTTCCTCACTAGGGCTGGCAAGGCTGGCGTTAGTATCTTCAAGAGTAATATGTACTCCTGAGCTATCGCTTTTGGACTCTATTTTCTCTTCATAAAGAATTCCAGCCTTTTGATCCCACCAGTATTCGACTGTATAGAGCGGGTTGGAATATGTACACATATAAGCGTTCATAGTCTTGTCGACACTTTCGCCATTTATTTTTCCCTGGTAATTATAATCTTTCTTTTCAACTGCAGAGGTAGTACCCCCACCCAGTTCCTCAAGTTTAAGGCCTTTATTCTGTTGTTCTGCAGTTTCCAGTTCACTTATCGCAACAATCGCCGAATTTTCAGTAGCTGACCAAGTGTCTGAAGAAGTAGATCCATACCATTTAAATTCTACATCTATAGTCCCGTCAGGGTTGATGCTAACCACTTCCACAGTAAGACCAATTGATCCCAAAGTCTTCCCTTCTTCATCTTTCGAGATCACAGTCCAAGATGCCCAATCTCCAGCGTCAACGCCCCATTCTACAGCTGCTTGAGTATTCGTGGCTAGAAGGAATACAAGGAAAACTGACAGCAATATCCCTTTATATCCAAAAATCACTTTTCGCAATTCAATTCCTCTTTTTTTTGAATTTTTATTTCTCACTTTAGGTGAAATAAAATAGCGCAAAATAATGAGGTATCTTTATAATTTATAATTTTTGTGATAGCACAAAAAGAACAAAAATAACGATGGAGGATCTTCTCCAGGCAATCCCCCGAGTTGAGCCTACCCTAACGCAAGATCAGATAGAGGAATTCGAGAGACATGCTAGAAAAATACAGAGAGGTAAGGTAACATTGCGAAGAGACCCGTCTTATTCGCTTTTCTATGGTTGAACTATTAATTCAAATATAAAAAAGGGGGAAGGTGGGTTATTCCATTTTTCTCTTTTTTGCTTCTAAGATAACAAATGCTACAACAGGTATTGTGGCTACTGTTATTGTAAATGGACATAAGCTCTTCTCGCTAAGACTGGCGTTGGTATCTTCAAGAGTTATGCAATATTCTATTTTAGTTTTTTTGGACTTTGATTTACCTTCATAAAGAATTCCAGCATTTTGATCCCACCAGTATTCGCCTGTATAGTCTGGGTCGGAAAATGTACACGTGTAAGCGTTCATAGTCTTGTCGACACTTTCGCCATTTATTTTTCCAGTGTATTCGTAATCATTCTTTTCAACTG
>JAECRX010000146.1 GCA_016292335.1 Candidatus Sifarchaeum subterraneum
AGAAAGAAATACCAGAAGTTATTATCCTCTTATTAATTGCCTTTGGTTTGACCTACGGAATTCATTTCGGGTTACAATTGGCTTTAAAAACCTCTACACCTCTTGTTGCTGTGATGAGTGGCTCAATGGAACCAACCTATTATAGGGGGGACATTCTAATAGTAGAGGGAGTTAACCCTGATGAATTGGAAGTAGGAGATGTGATTGTTTTTGAGGTATCTACAAGAGATCATCCAATCGTCCATCGAATCAAGCAGATAGTTGAGCATAACGGAAAATTATTTTTTCAAACTAAGGGAGATAATCCACGAACTAATTTTAATCCAGACTATTGGACTGGAAGCGAAACCTGGAATGGATTTATTCCAGAAGAAAACATTATTGGGCGAATAGTTCACAGTTATTGGAACAACCAGTTAGTTTGGAATGGTAGAATCCCATATCTCGGCTATATTACCTTGACTTTTGGAGGGTCAAGTATCACAGTTATACTCATAATAATCATCATTGCGGGAGTTTTATTGCTTCTCCCATCAAAAGAAGAAGAAAAAAAACCAAAAAAGCAAGAAGGAAAGGTGGAAGTTTCTGGTGAGAAATAGGTGTATAAATAAGAAGGATTCAGAAATAAATGAAATATGTGAACAGCTCTATGCAATAAAGGCAGTTAGCTTTGGAGATTTCACGTTAACTTCAGGAAAAAAAAGCCCGTATTACATTGATTTGAGGCTTCTCCCAAGTTTTCCAAGCATTTTAGATAAGGTATGTGCTCAATATATAGAATTAATTGGAAATAGGATCGAAAGAGTTGATAGAATAGTCGGTATTGCCACTGCAGGTTTGCCACTTGCATCAGTAATAGCTAATAAGATGTTTCTACCTATGTGTTATGTAAGAAAGACGCCAAAGAAACATGGAAGAAAGAGGATGATAGAAGGAGTTATAGATAGCGGTGATCATGTTGTAATAGTTGATGATTTAATTACAACGGGGGGAAGTATACTTAGAGCAGTTGAAGCGATACGGGATGAAGCAAGTGGAATTGTAGAACATTGCGTCGTACTTATTGATAGAGAGCAAGGAGGCCCTAGGCTTTTAAAAAACAATGGTGTTACCGTGCATGCCTTATTGAAAATTTCAGCCTTCGTTGAAAAATTGAGGCAAAAAAATCTGATAGAAAAAGATAGAGCAAAAGAAATAATAGACTATGTCCGAATGCAAAATATTCGTTAAAAATGTATTGATTTAAGGAAGTAGCGTTTCATATCCATAAGGAACAAATAAGATTTTTGCATCTCTTCCAACTTTGTTATATGCCATCTCGATTGCATCTTCTACAGTTCTAGACGGTATTAGTTTGAATGTATCCTTAACTTCCTTAGAGTTCATTTCGGAGACAAGTATAATTGGTGCCTTTTCTACCGCTTTAAGGAGGAAGTATGCTTTATGTCCGCCTAAAACAAACTTTTTTCCTATTGCTTCCTCCATCTCCTCAAAACTTTGATAATTTTTCATCCACTCGTTAAAAACTTCGTGACCATGCCCGTCTTTGCATTCAGCAACAAGAATTATAACTCCATCTTCCTTTACCGCATTTAAGACATTATCTAAAGCTTTGTAAGCCTGATAGAGATCGATATCCTTTGGATGGCCTCCAGCACTAACTAAAACGATATCCGAAGGCTTTTCAATAGTTTTTCGATATATTGAATCCACCAATTTTGTTCCTTTCAAAAATGCAGCCTCATAATTACCAGCAAACGCTTTGACGATTTCATTTTCCGCGTTCATAACTACATTAGTGATAAAATCGAGTTTACCCAGTTTTGGGCTTGCACCCTCCATCATATCCAGATGAATAGGATTGCCTTCAAGATTTCCAGTTTTTGCTTGTGGATGAGAAAGAAGTGAGTGATTATATTTAATGGTTTCGTAAGAGGCTACTCCAGGGAGAATGGCCTTTCGCCCTCCAGTATAACCTGCAAAATAATGATATCCTATTGTTCCAAGTGAAATTCTGAAATCGGCTTCTACTACCTTGCGGTTAATCTTAACCTCATTACCAAAAGAGGTTTTACCCAAATAAACCTGGTCAGAGGCATGGCAATCATGATTCACAACTTCAACCTTTTCAAGAACTTCCTTTCCAACAAGTTTTTCCATCTCACTTAAATGAACAGCTCTATGAATTCCACACCCGAAAATGACAGAGATATTGTCATCTTCAAGACCACATTGTTGATTCAGTTCGTCAAGCAGAGGAGGCAATAGCAAATATGATGGAGTTGCTCGAGTATGATCATCAGTCAAAATTACAATTTGTGAATTTGGCTTGATGAGCTTATTTAGTTTTGGAGACTGAATGGGAGCTTTGATTGCTCTTGATATTTCCTGTTTTGGATCAGGAGCCCCTTCAACACGGTTAGGGTAAATAGAGGCAGAGAAATTATTATCAGGAATCTCAAGCCCTAATTCTTTTGAACCGTATTTCAATCGAAGTTCAACCAATTTTAATTCTTCCTATAAATCCTTTCAGGGAGATGCTATTTCGGAGATTTTTCGTTTGAAAGATAAAATAAATAAATCTTAAAAAGAGTGGTTCTTCTTCTGTGGCTGTATGAATGCAATAAAAATAAAAAAGGAACCACTCAAGGGAAGTGGTTCTCGCAGGTATATATCTGTTTCGCTAGGAAAGGAAAAAAAGCCCTGAAGGGGCTGAAATAGTGTGATTAGCCCTCAATTAGAGGCTCCAGTCCCAGGAACCAGAGATTCTCACCTAAATTGGGGAAAAACAAGGATAAACAGGTAAGTTAGCAAATGTGGAGTTTATGTAGGTGATTCTACCATTTAAAAGATTTTAAGGTGTAACAAAATCCATGTTAATAAGCAGTTCGTAAGATTATTCTGAAATCTGGTTTGATATTTCATTATTTAACTAGAAAAATGAGAAAATCGGGAATGGTGGGATGCAGAGAATAGCAAGGATGAATGTAAATA
>JAECRX010000147.1 GCA_016292335.1 Candidatus Sifarchaeum subterraneum
AATTGATAATAAACATGTTGACCGTGAGAATCTCCTCAAATCTTTAGAAAAGAGAGTGAAAACTACCAGAAAACACATCATCATGTCCATAGTGAATGCACAAACAGGTCATCTTGGAGCATCATTATCTGCAGCCGATATTATTACTGCTCTTTACTTTGGAAAAATGAGGTACGATCCAGAAGATCCCGATTGGCATGATCGAGATCGATTTATTTTATGTAAGGGACATGCCGCCCCCGCATTGTATGCAGTCTTGGCTGAAGCAGGATTTTTCCAAATTGAAGAACTCTCTAATTTAAGAAAAACAGGAAGTTTATTACAAGGACATCCTGACACAACCACTCCAGGTGTTGATATCCCAACTGGATCATTGGGGCAAGGATTGTCAGTAGCAAACGGAATAGCACTAGCTGGAAAATTAGATAAAAAAGCCTACAGAGTCTATGCTCTCTTAGGTGATGGCGAATGTGATGAAGGTCAAGTGTGGGAAGCTGTAATGACTGCTACACACTACAAATTGAACAATATCACCGCCATCATAGACTGTAACAATTTACAATCAGATGGAACAACTGACGAAATTAACAAGAAGAATTTACCAGAAATGTGGAGATCTTTTGGCTGGAATGTTTTAGAAATTGATGGACATAACTTCGAAGAAATTCTAGATGCATTAGATACGGCTGAAAGAGAAAAAGACCGACCCACCGTAATTATTGCAAAGACAGTCAAAGGTAAAGGAATATCCTTTATGGAGGAAAATAATCATTTTCACAACAAAATCCCAACCCTTGAAGAACTGGAACTTGCTTTAAGAGAATTAGATTGTGATAACAACTGAAAACCAAAATCAAACTTTTCTATTCAATGTAACATTGCAGGTGAAAGATCATCAAAACAAGTATCTCAGTACGAGGTGTATTCGGCCAAACCCTGGTGGAATTGGGCGAAGAAAGAAACGATATCGTTGTTCTTGATGCAGATTTATCCAAATCAACAAAAACCATCAAATTTGCTGAAAAATTTCCTGAAAGATTCTTTAATATAGGCATCAAAGAACAAGACATGATGAACACTGCCGCCGGATTAGCAACAGCCAATAAAATTCCCATTGTAAGTACTTACGCAATCTTTGTAGGGAGAGCTTGGGAGCAAATCAGAAATACTATCGCCCGTGCGAATCTAAAGGTAAAAATAGTTGCCACACATGCAGGTATATCAAACTATGCTGATGGGTCCTCTCACCAAGCTCTTGAAGATATCGCAATTATGAGAGTTATCCCTAAGATGTGTGTTATCGTTCCTGCTGATGAAATAGAAGCAAGAAAAGCCATAAAGGCATCTGTAGATTATCCTAGTTCGGTTTATATTAGATTATGCAGAGATTATGCAGAAACTGTTTTTAATGAAAATTATGAGTTCGTTGTCGGTAAAGCTGTTGAACTAAAAAATGGGAACGATCTAACATTAATCTCAACAGGTTTAATGACTTCGAAGGCATTATTTGCTGCCGAAATCCTGCAAATAGAAGGAATAAATGTACGAGTAGTCCATATACCCACAATAAAACCCATTGACGAAGAACAAATCATCAAAGCTGCTAAAGAAACTGGAGGAATTATTACTGCAGAAGAACACAGTGTTATTGGTGGATTAGGTAGTGCAGTAGCTGAGGTATTGGTAGAGAATTTTCCAGTACCTATAGAAATGATTGGAGTAAGAAATGCTTTCGGACAATCAGGAGACCCGAATGAATTATATGAGATTTTTGGTTTGACTTCAAATGCAATAGTTAATGCTGCTAAAAGGGTTTTATTGAGAAAATAGGGGAACCTACAACATGGATGCTAAAAATTAGGAGGAATAGATTCATACAGCTTGTTTTCACGCGAGATGGCTCATCTAAGTATGAAATTTAAAGTATTATTTAAATTTTCATATAACAAAAGGTCGATTTCTATCCAAAACATAGATCAATAAAGTAATCCTTGATGTGTAAGAGAAAAAAATAAAACCAATAATTGAAAAAATGAAGGGAGTTGGCTAGACGATTTCAAATTCATATCCTTTTAAACTGGCAAGTAGAGAACACAAGAGTCAAAATACCACGATCAGAATAGGAGATGTAGAAATAGGAGCAGAGAAAGTTATAATTATCGCTGGCCCTTGCGCTGTTGAAAGTGAAGAACAACTTTTGGAAACTGCTCGATCGGTCAAAGAAGCAGGAGCATCTATGCTAAGAGGAGGAGCATTTAAGCCTCGTACCTCTCCATACAGTTTTCAAGGTTTAGGCGAAGAAGGCCTGAGATTGTTAGCGAAGGCCAGGGAAGAAACAGGTCTTCCCATCGTTACAGAGGTGATGTCGACCAGCGACTTGAATGTTGTTGCTAAATATTCTGATGTGTTACAAATAGGTGCAAGAAATATGCAAAACTTCTCATTATTGAAGGAAGTTGCAAAAACGCGAAAACCTGTTTTGTTAAAAAGAGGGATATCAGCATTAATTACTGAATGGTTGTTGTCAGCAGAATATATTCTTTCGGGGGGGAACCAGGAAGTAATCCTCTGTGAAAGAGGTATACGAACATTTGAAACTGCAACTCGTAACACATTAGATTTAAGCGCCATTCCAGTAGTCAAAAATTTGAGCCATCTTCCTGTTATTGTAGATCCATGTCATGCAACAGGAAAAAGAGAGTTAACATTTCCGTTATCCAAGGCGGCCATAGCTGTGGGTTCAGATGGACTCTTGATTGAAGTACATAACAATCCAGATAAAGCATTATGTGATGGTCCACAATCATTACTTCCACAACAGCTTTCTGAGCTTATGAAAGAGTTGTCTGTGATTGCTGAAGCAGTAAATAGAAAGATTTAAGATACTTGGTCATATTCTCTTAGAAGAATGGGTAAAAATATGCAGAAAATCAAAGTAAATTTGGGAATGAATAGTTATTTTATTCATATAGGCTTCGGAATATTAGATCAACTTAGTTCAACCCTTCAGACTTATTATAATAGAGAAAGTAAGTGTGCCATCATCACTAATCCTATTATTGACAAGCTTTATGGAAATAGATTAAAAGATAGATTAGAAATTGCCAATTTTTCTGTAATTACTATTGAAATTCCAGACGGAGAGAATTACAAAACGCTAGATACTGCTTCTTTTCTTTACGATGAATTAATCAATAACTCATTTGATCGACAGTCTTTTATTGTAGCATTGGGTGGTGGTGTTGTAGGCGATTTGGCTGGCTTTGTAGCTGCCACATATCTACGAGGAGTTCCTTTAATCCAAGTTCCCACCTCATTGATAGCTCAAGTTGATAGCAGCGTAGGAGGAAAAGTTGGAGTAAACCATCCCCTTGGAAAGAATATGATTGGAGCATTTTATCAACCACAATTGGTCTGGATCGATAGTGCCACATTAAGAACTCTTAATTCAAGAGAGATCACTTCCGGATTAGCAGAGATTATCAAATATGGTATGATTATGGATGAAGAATTTTTCGCGTTTCTGGAAAAGAATCTATCGAAAATTATGCAACTTGACAAAGATGTTTTAGATGAAGTTATTACCAAATCATGTGAAATCAAGGCTAAAATAGTGGAAAAAGATGAGAAAGAGCAGGGCTTGCGGGCGATTTTGAATTATGGCCACACTTGTGGCCACGCTTTTGAATCACTTTCTGGCTATACTGTCTACAAACATGGAGAAGCAATTTCTATTGGAATGGCCTGCGCTGCTGATTTATCATATAGGCTGGGTATACTCAACAAAGATGATTTGATTAGACAAAATAATCTTCTTAAGATGGCTGGTTTGCCAACGACAATTAATGGATTAGATGTTCCTAAGATTATCGAACGTTTATATTTGGAT
Organism: Candidatus Sifarchaeum subterraneum; assembly: GCA_016292335.1. Classification (GTDB taxonomy): domain Archaea; phylum Asgardarchaeota; class Sifarchaeia; order Sifarchaeales; family Sifarchaeaceae; genus Sifarchaeum; species Sifarchaeum subterraneum. The sequence continues at coordinate 3,890 of JAECRX010000147.1, forward strand.
AAAAAGGTGAAGAATGGAAAAATCAGATTTATATTACCTGAATCTATCGGCAAAGTTTTCATCGCAGATGAAGTCCCTATTGATACTTTGCAAGAAGTATTAGAATACTATACTAAGTAATAAGAATTGAAAATGTTCAATTTAGTGCACATGATTTATGGAAAAAAGATCATTTATGATCATTCCTTCTTTGCTCCCAAACCTATTTGCCAGTATTAGAACTGAATGAGAATTTCGTATCCAACAGGTGATGGAACTGAGATGGCCGATTTGTGTTGCAATTGGAGAAAGTGATAGTAAAAAGATGGTTGAAATCGCAAAAAAAGCCAAGGGCAAAGCCGATTTGGTAGAATTTAGAATTGATTACTCTCCATCCATAACTGAGAATGAATTAAAAGAATTAATTGATTGCATAGATGTACCAATAATTTTAACAGTCAGAAAGAGGGAAGAAGGTGGTAAATTTACTGGCACTGAAGAAGAAAGAGTAGAAGTGATTAAAAGATGTATTAGTGCGGAACCAAACTACATTGACATCGAATTAAGTAGTCAATATCTGAATCAAATTGTGGCCGAAGCTAAAAAGAGAAACATCTCGATAATTTGTTCATTTCATTCTTTTATCAACACTCCCGATAAAAATTTTCTGCTAAAAAAAGTTGAGAAGACAGTTATCGTGGAGGCAGAGGTAGTTAAGGTTGTTACCATGGCAGAAACTTTTGAGGATAATTTAATCCTTCTGAACTTGAATGAAGAAGCAAAAAAACGAGGAATTGAAATAGTAGCTTTTTGTATGGGGGCAAAAGGGTTGATTTCAAGGGTATTATGTCCATTTTTTGGTTCTAAGTTTACATTTGCATCCATAGGGGATCCAACAGCCCCTGGACAAATCAGTTTAGAAGAAATGAGAAAACTCCAAGAGGTATTCACATGACAATACCAATTACACCGTCCACAAGCTTATGTGCTCTAATAGGGCACCCTGTCAGCCATTCTTTTTCGCCATTGATGCATAACGCTGCTTTTCAAGAAGTTAATGCAGACTTTGTATATTTGGCTTTTGATATAAAGGAAGAAGATCTGGAGAAATCAATAAAGGCCGTTCCAGCATTAGGGATCAGAGGCCTTAATGTTACAATTCCCCATAAAGTTTCCGTTATGAAATTTTTAGATGAATTAGACCCTGTAGCCAAGGAGATAGGAGCAGTCAATACAATCGTCAATGAAAATGGTAAACTGAAAGGATATAACACAGATGGATTAGGAGCACTCATGGCTTTACAGACCGAGGGAATCAACCTTGAAGATAAGAAAGTTGTTATGCTCGGAGCTGGTGGTTCTGCTCGTGCTATTGCGTTCTACATTGCCTCTGAAGCTCAAGAGTTAGTAATTTTAAATCGAACGGAATCTAAAGCGATTGAACTGGCAGAATCTCTTAAATATAAAAAAGAGGTTAATGTAAAAGCCCTAAAATTAAATTTAGACAATTTAAAAATGGAACTTAACGACAAAAATATTATTCTAATAAATTCAACTTCTGTTGGCATGCATCCTAATGAAAATGAAACTTTGGTAACTTCTGATCTTCTGAAAAATGATATGGTTGTTTTTGACATCGTATATAACCCAATTGAAACTAGGCTACTGAAAGAAGCAAAAAGTGCCGGAGCTAAAGCCATTGACGGAGTGGGAATGTTGGTCTATCAAGGAGCTGCTGCTTTTGAACTTTGGACGGGAAAAAGAGCCCCCGCAGATTTAATGAAAAGCATCGTCGAAAAAGAGTTATTAAAAAGAGAAAAAAGAAGAAGAAGAGAGAAAAAATGAAAGGACAAGCAATCGCTCACGGAGCAATAACTGTGATAAATGCCATTGCAACTGGCAAAGGTTCAGCCATGGGGATTGATCTATGGACGAAAGCAAAAGTTAAGTTAACGGATGAGATTGGAGTTATCAAGGGAAGAATATTAGATGACCCTGAAGAAAGTCCAATTTTGATAGAGAAGGCAGTAGACGTTGTTTTAAGGCGATTTAATCTTAACCAAAAATTCGGAGCAAAAGTAGAAACAGAGTCAAATATCCCAATAGCAAGAGGTCTCAAAAGCAGCAGCACTGCCGCTAACGCAATAACACTTGCGACCGTAGCTGCCTTAGATAAACGATTGGATGATGTTGAAATTGTAAAATTAGGGGTCGAAGCAGCAAAGGAAGCAAAAGTAACAATAACAGGTGCGTTTGACGATGCTTGTGCATCTTATTTTGGAGGATTTGTAGTAACTGATAATTTCAAATTTGAAATACTCAAGAGGAGTTCTATTCAAAGGGAATTAGATGTTGTCCTCTTTGTTCCAGCTGAAAAAATCCCTACAACTGCCCACAGTATAGACAAAATGAGACTTATGGCTCCTTTTGTAGATAAAGCCTTTAATCTAGCTATGAATGGAGAATATTTAGAAGCACTTACAATAAACGGTCTTATCTATTCAGCTGTTCTTGGATATGATTCAAATATTGCAATTGATGCATTAGAAGCAGGGGCAACAGCTGCTGGGCTCTCAGGAACAGGTCCTGCCTTTGCAGCGCTAGTTCCACATGATAAGGTAGATGATGTGGCAAATGTTTGGAAGGAAAAAGATGCTGATATCATTATCACAAAAATAAGCAATAAAAAGACGGTTTTGGAATAATTGGAGATCATAATCAAACCAGTTGATCAAGTATCGGGTACTATAGCAGCACCTCCTTCGAAGTCTTATTCTCATAGAGCTATAATTATGTCTTCACTTGCTAGAGGAAAATCAGAAATATTCAATATTCTAAAGGCAAACGATGTATTTGCATCAATTGAGGCTTGCAAAGCTTTTGGGGCTAAAATTCAGGAAGATAATGATCGTTGGATAGTAGAAGGAGCAAAACTTTCGGTTCCGAAGCACGAAATTAATTGCAAGAATTCAGGCACAACTTTAAGAATCATGACATCTGTAGCAACCTTAGTACCCTCTGGAATGGTTACGCTCACAGGAAGTGCCTCATTAAGAAGAAGACCGATTACCCCTCTTTTAGAGGCATTGAAGCAACTTGGAAGCGAATGTTATTCGAAGAACGGTTTCCCACCTGTCACGATAAGAGGTGGAAAATTAAACGGCGGAATTGCAAAATTACCTGGTGATATCAGTTCCCAATTTATCACTGGGTTATTAATCGCATGCCCTCTTGCGAAAAACAATAGCACTCTGGAACTAACTACTCCGCTGGTCTCAAAACCCTATGTAGAAATGACCCTGAAAATGCTGAATAAATATGGAATCAACGTGATTGTTGACAAAGAAATGCATAAGTTTTTCATTCCGTCATCTCAGAACTATCATCCAATAAAATTTAATGTTCCTGGAGATTATTCGTCTGCTGCATTCTTATTCGCTTTAGGAGCTTTGGCTGGTAAAGTTGAGGTCAAAAATCTTGATCATGAGGATGTTCAAGGAGATAAGAAAATCTTAGAGATACTCAAAGAAATGGGTGCTAATGTCAGGGTCAGAAAGGATCTAATTGAGATCGAAAAATCAGATCTTGTTGGAATTGATATCGATTGTAGTGAGACACCAGATTTACTTCCTATATGTTCTGTACTTGGAGCTTTTGTAAAAGGAAAAACACACATCTTTAATGCAGAACATGTGCGGCATAAAGAAAGTGATAGAATCCGATCCATGACCTTAGAGCTAAGGAAAATGGGTGCAAAAGTCTATGAAAAGCCAGATGGAATGATTCTTGAAGGAACTGGAAAGTTAAAGGGGGCTAAGCTGGATTCTCATGGCGATCACAGGGTTTTTATGGCACTTGTTGCTGCTGCGTTAATGGCAGACAAAAACAGCAGTATAGCTGGTTTAGAAACCATAAAAGACTCATATCCCTCTTTTATTGACGATTTGAATTGGTTAGGAGTTAAAACAGAGGTTTTTAGATGAATGGAAATTCATTAGGGAAAGCTTTCAAAGTGACCTCATTTGGTGAAAGCCATGGAAAAATCGTGGGAATTACCATAGATGGGTGTCCCGCAGGTCTTAAGCTCGATGAGCAAGACATTCAAAGAGAATTAGACAGAAGGAAACCTGGAGAAAGCGAAATTTCGACTACCAGAAAAGAGGAAGACAAGGTGGAGATTCTTTCAGGAGTTTTCAATGGATTTACAACTGGAGCACCAATTTGCATGCTTACATGGAACAAGGATATAAACAGCAGCAAATATGAACTCATAAAGCATACACCAAGACCTGGACACGCCGATTATACTGCAAAAGTAAAATATGGAAACTTTAACGACTACAGAGGTGGAGGAAGATTCTCTGGAAGAATCACAGCGGGATTTGTGATGGCCGGTGCTGTCGCAAAAAAGTTACTCAAAAAAGTACTGAATATTGAGTTAATTGCATATGTGACCGAAATCGGAGGAATCAAGTCAAAGAAAATAAGTCTAGAAAAAATTCGAGAAAACAAAGAAAAAACATTGGTACGGTGCGGTGACTTAGAAACCGCTGAAAAGATGGAAAAACTCATTTTGCAAGTAAAGTCTCAAGGAGACAGCATTGGTGGAATAATTGAATGTCAAGCTGTAAATCTCCCCATCGGATTAGGAGAACCAGTCTTTGACACATTGGAGGGTGATTTAGCTAAATCTTTGTTTGCGATCCCAGCGGTTAAAGGTGTCGAGTTTGGGAGTGGTTTTGAGGTTAGTAGGATGAAAGGCTCAGAATGCAATGATCCCTTTATCCTCAAAAATGGAAAGATATTAACCAAAACAAACCACGCAGGCGGAATTCTTGGTGGGATAAGTAACGGCATGCCCATCGTATGTAGGGTTGCCATCAAACCAACCTCTTCGATTGATCAACCTCAAAAAACAGTTGACCTTGTTGGAAAAAAAGAAGTCGAAATTCAAGTAAAGGGAAGGCACGACCCATGTATCGTACCTAGAGCAGTGCCAGTAGTTGAAGCAATGGTTGCACTAGTTTTAGTTGATCATGTAATTCGTCAGGAACTGATAAAGAGAATATTAAAACCGTGAACTTTTCATCAAATATCATTTTGTCATTGTGATTTAATGGTCGAGTTCTAAAACCGAGCAACTTTTTTAAATCATAATGAAATATCTATTGAAAAATGATTTTTAATACTTGTATTTTGAGGTGAAAAGATGCGGAGGCCTGGCCTTTTCAAAGGATATTGAGAATATCCAGCCACCTAAAACTATCCAACAAAAACAAACTAGAGTTGGAGTGCTTGGTCCCCCTGGAACCTTTACCGAAGAAGCAACGACTAAGATTTTGGATAAATCTCGTCCCTACGAGCTTGTTTTTTATAGAACAATAGAAGATGTTGTAGAGGCAGTCACAAAAAGAACAGTTGACATCGGCGTTGTCCCGATTGAAAACTCATTGCAAGGTTCAGTTACCACCACATTGGATTCGCTATCAGAAGAAAATGAAGAAAAAATTAAGATGGTTGGCGAAACTACTCTAAAGATAACACACAACTTAGCTACGGTTCCCGGGAATTCACAGATTGACTTAATTGTTTCACATCCAATGGCTTTGTCTCAATGTAGAAATTATTTAAGAAGAAATTACCCGGATGCAAAATTAATAGAAACTGTGTCGACTGTTGATGCAGCCATAAAAGTTTCCGAGAAAAAACTTGAGAATGCTGCCGCAATAG
>JAECRX010000148.1 GCA_016292335.1 Candidatus Sifarchaeum subterraneum
AATAAGGAACAGATAACAGGTGAGTTTCATATGAGTGTAATTAAGCTTACTGAAGAAGAGTTTGATGAGTTGAAAAATTTTACCTTAAAATCATTAGAGTTTACTCGTGGATCAATCAATGAACTTTTTACTGTATTTCTTTTATTAATAACCCGTAAACTCCTTGAACTTGCTGAGAGACATGAAGTTGAACCTTTAATAGAGGGATGGGCTGAATTACTGAAAATAAAACTTCCAAACCATGACATTACAGAAGAAGAATTTGCAGAATCCCTATTTTCCACCTTTAGTAAACGTGAAGATAAATATCTGAAACTAAAAGCTTCAATAGACGAAATGGATGAAATTATCAAAAAGAAAGATGAAGAAATTTCTGAATTGCAGAAAAAGGTTGATCTTTTAGAGAGTTATTTAGAAATTGGTATTGAAGATTTGAAAGATTGGATGAGTGATAAACCAGAATAAGATCGATACAGGTCAAATTTTACGGAATACCCATTTTTAGCAAAATTTTTTCTCTAATTAAGATGGGATAATTTTCATTTTTCCCAAAGTGAGAGCAAATTCGTTTTTTTGGTTTTTTTTAGCCTTTATATGCTTTTTATTGCAAGAGAGTGATGAAAATCACCGCTCTCTCATATGTTGATAACTTTTATTAACCATCCATAAAATTTTGATCAGGATCGAAAAAATTGGAAAATTTCTATTTTTTTAAAATTTCCTAAAGAAAGGAGGATTTACCCGTGAGTAAAATTGTTGCTTTAGATAAACCTGGAAAAAGAGTTCTTTTAATGGGAAATGAGGCAATTGCCCGAGGTGCAATCGAGGCAGGAATACATTACGCTACATCTTACCCAGGAACCCCAAGTTCTGAAATCATGGGCACACTTTGTAAAGTTGCAAAAGAACTAGAGTTTCATGCAGAATGGTCTACAAATGAAAAAGTTGCATTTGAAGGTGCTGCTGCTGCTTCTTTCGCTGGATTGCGAGCTATAACTTCAATGAAAAACGTGGGGCTTAACTGGGCTTCGGACATGTTACTTACCATTAATCTTAGTGGATCTAATGGTGGTCTAGTTATTATCTCAGCGGATGACCCAGGAGGTCATAGCTCCACGAACGAACAAGATAACAGAGTTTATGGAAAATTTGCTGAAGTCCCTACAATGGAACCTTCAAGTCAACAGGAGGCTAAAGACATGGTAAAATTTGCGTTTGAACTTTCTGAACTTGTTAAGCTTCCTGTGCTAATCCGAGGGACAACAAGACTCACTCATTCCCGAGGTGATGTTGTACTTGGCGAAATTGAAAAAATAAGAAGAAAACCAAAGTTTGAGGGCCCCTTTTCATCATTTCCGTCATCACCTGGCAAGCATAATGTATTACACGAGAAAGTAGAAAAAGCCAAGGAAATTTTAGAAAAATCAGAGTTCAACACATACGAGGGTAACGGTGATGAAGAATTTATAATCATTACTTCTGGGACTGGATATTCTTATACAAAGGAAGTATTTGCGACCCTGGGCTTAGAAAAAGTTGGTATACTTAAACTTGGCACACTTTTCCCCCTTCCAGAAGATTTGATAAAGAAACACCTTAGCCATGCTAAGAAAGTATTGTTTGTAGAAGAAGTTGATCCGTATCTTGAGGACGATATTAGGTCGATCGCAGTCGATCTTGAAAAGGATAAGATTCCTGATAAGTTTTATGGGAAAAAGACAGGACATATACCTTCAGTCCATGAACTGACTCCTGACATCATCCTGAATGCAATCGCAAAGATTGAAGGAATAGAATACCAAGCTAGGGATCCAGAATATGTTAGTAAAACAAAAAAAGGATTACAAATTGTTCCCCCCCGTACATTAACGCTATGTCCGGGTTGTCCACATAGAGCTTCATTTTATGCGGTTAAAATGGCCATTAGGAAGAACAAAAGTGGTTTTTGCACAGGAGATATTGGATGTTACACCCTTGGAGTTCTACCCCCCTTCAAAATAAATTCTACAGTCCATTGTATGGGAGCTGGAGTCGGGCTTGGTGTTGGTTTCGGACAAATAGAAGATCTTGAAAATGGCCCGGTTATTGCCTTTGCTGGTGACGGAACGTTTTATCATGCGTGCGTACCTGCAATAATAAACGCAGTTTACAATCAATCACCTGCTAAAATTATGGTTCTTGACAATATGATAACCGCTATGACAGGATTACAACCACATCCTGGGACTGGAAAAACCGCTGTCGGAGATCTTACAACAGAAATAAAAATCGAGGATATTTGCAAAGGAGTTGGCGTAAAAGATATTAGAATTATCGATCCATTTAATGTAAAAGAAGCAATCAAAGTAATTTATGATGCAATGAATACTCCTGAACTCACCGTAATCATTTCCAGACATATGTGCACTCTTGAAGAAACTAAACTCAAAAAGATGAGAGGAGAAAGGTTCAAAGAATTTCAGGTAGATCTTGATAAATGTACAGGATGTAAAATCTGTACCGAACAGTTTTCTTGTCCTGCACTTGTTTGGCTAGAAGATGAAGAAAAGGTCAAGATCGATGATATTCTCTGTGTAGGATGTGCTGTCTGTGCAGATGTTTGTCCTTACCGGGCAATTGGAGAGGTGGTATACTAATGACATTTAACATAATAATCGCAGGTGTCGGTGGACAAGGCAACATTTTTGCCTCATCCTTACTTGGAAATGCTGCACTTGAGGAGGGATACCATGTCACTATTGGGGAAGTATATGGTGCAGCTCAAAGGGGAGGCTCAGTAATGAGTTTCGTCAGATTCGATAAAGAAATTAAGCCCTCTTGTTTATTGTTCGAAGGAAAGGCAGACCTAATTTGTGGGTTGGAACCAGTTGAAACAATTCGTGCGGGAACCAAATACTTGAACCCAAAGACTACAGTGATAGTTAACCCAAGGCCAGTTCACAGCATTGATGTCATCACTGGAACTGCAAAATATCCCCCAGTTGAGGAAGTACTAGATATTTTAAAAGATCTAGCTGAAAACGTATGGATTGTTGATGCAACAGAATTAGCAAAAAAGGCTGGAGACGCCATTGCAATGAATGTAGTCATGGTAGGAGCTGTGGCAGGAACAAATTTGACGGACATAAAAAAAGAAATATATCTAAATACAATCAAATCCCATGTATCAGAAAAAGTGTTGGACCTAAACTTGGAAGCATTTGGACTTGGTTACGATGCAATTCAAGAGGCTATGAAAGGGTAACAAAGAAAACTTCCTCATCTTTTTATAGCTACTTGGCAAGAAAACCACCCTACTTGTAAGGTGGATGAATTCTTTTTTTCAGTTTTTCACAAGGTTTTTAAATCGTTTTTCCCTATAGATATGTGAATTGAGCTGAGGTCACACTCGCCAATTCTCTAAATCAAATCAAGT
>JAECRX010000149.1 GCA_016292335.1 Candidatus Sifarchaeum subterraneum
GGGATATTTGTTTATGTGTTTGTTTATTCCTCAAATTTCGCGATTTCAGATTCTATGTAGCTTTTGATCGACTCTTCATCTTTTAATATATTTTCATTTTGAAGATCCGCTTCAAGATTTGAAGGTTCGATTATAGCTAACCAACCATCTCCATAAGGATCATCGTTCAATAAACTGGGATTAGCAAGTACTCCCTTGTTGTGTTCAGCAAGTTTTCCATTGATTGGCGAAACCATCGGTCCGACCCACTTGCCTGTTTCCATCGTTCCAAATGATCTTCCTTGTTTTACTGGGCGTCCTTCAGGAAGCAAACGCACAAATAGAATTTTTCCTGTATTGTTTGCAGCCCATTCGTCGTAGCCGACTTTAATTCTACCATCTTCCATAATCTGGAGCCAAATGTGTCCTGGGTCACCTGAGAATAGGAAGAATTCCTTACCTGGCTTTGGAAACTTATATGCTTGTTTCGGGCCTGAAATTTCAAAGAATTCTGGCACTAATATTACCTCCTTGTGCTTTGTATCGAATCTAGATTCTGCATAAATTTTTATCTTATCTTTTGAAAGAAAATTTTTGTGAAAGTTTCTTTTTTATTTCTTTTTTATTTCTTTTTTAATTTTTACTCAAACCTTTTGCAAAATTTTTTGATGGAAGTATTTTGTTCCGACTCATCTCTGAATGAATCATTTCCCATCAAAAATAGCGGAGTTTACAGTTCACCGCCATCCTTTATGGAAGTTTAAAGCCATTTCAGTTGCTATAAGCTTTTATAGGGTTTTTCAGAGCTGTTAAAGCTTACCAAATGGTAGGTAAGTAGTTAACTTATAGAGGGATTCGCGATAAGATCCGTTTTAGAAATCATTCTTTTGGTGCATCCCTTTAAAGGATTGTTATGATCTCACATCCATCCTCTGTTACTATAAATGTTTCTTCTGCTTGTGCAACTTTACTTCCTTTTTTATCTGCAAGTACGTGGTATTCATATAATAGACCGCTATTTATAAGTTCGCGAAGGCCAAACTTTAAATTAAGTGAAGATACCTTCCCTGTTAACCATCTTTCAGCAAAAGGAAGAGTTTTGTATTCTTCTGCAACTATTTTTAGTATCTTTCTTGCTCCTTTTGATCTTACAGGAATCCTTACTGGTTGCAAGCGGTAAATATAACAAAGGGGAGTATCATGAACTGAGCCAGTTCCATCTGTAGCAAATGTTTCTAGCGCATAAATTTCACCCTCTTCAATTTTCTGGCCATGTGGAACAGATATGTTTGGGATTATTTTCACTCCATGAAGTGTATATTTTTCTAGTTTGTGCCCTGAAAGTTCTTTAATGGGACTAAATGAAGGATTGATTTCTTTTGTTGTTTGTTCAATTATTTTTCCTACTTCGTTGTTTTTCACTCCAGGCTTGATTATCTCAAGCCCTCGTCTCAATGATTCTTCCGCTGCCTCAACTAATGAATCATATTCTGGATCAAAGGAAACAGTAAATGCACCATCACCAATATATCCATCGACATGTACCCCTATGTCAACTTTGACAACATCTTTCTCTTGTATCAATGTTTCCTCTCCAGCGCTGGCAGTGTAATGTGCTGCATAGTTGTTGATCGAGACATTACAAGGAAATGCAGGTTTTGCTTCTTTTTCAAGGATTAGCTTTTCTGCTTTTTCGCAAATTTCTAGTATACTTGTATCCACTTTAACAAGGGGCCTGATTCCCTCCCTAACTTCAGCCAGAATCTTGCCCGCTTTCTGGTATTTTTCTAAGATTTCTTCTTCTGATTCCTCTTCTTCTTCAGCCATTTTCTTTTCCCTCACAATGATTCATTAAAAGAAATAACCATTAAAGTTTTTTTGCTATTTTTCAATCAACAGACTTTTTACTTGGTGGCCTATTAAAGTTTGAAGTATAGTGAGTTGATAGTCATTTTTATAGAAAATTCACGAGAATAAGAACTCACCGACTAAAAATAAGTAAAACAGCATTCAATGTAGGAAAGGATTTTCAAGCTCATTCGTCAATAAATATCTCATAACTCTTCGAGGTAGCCGCGTAAAAGTCCTTTTTCTCTTCGATTCATATGTAAATTGAAGATGAAATCGGAAAGTGATATTTAAATATTTAATTTCATGGGGGATCTTCTTTGGGAAGACGATTTGGGAAAAGCAGTGAGAGAATTGCTAGACAAATATTAAAAAATTTAGGCTTGATTATTCTTGAAACCGATCACGATATCGTGATTGATGATGTGAAAGTAGGGGAAATTGATATAATCGCAAAAGATGATGATAACAACATTTATGCTGTTGAAGTCAAAAGAGGCTATTCCGATGTTTCTAGTTTGCGGCAAATTTATGCTAATGCAAAAATTTTAGGTTATAAACCTATGATAGTTTGCAAAAACTTTTCAGATAAGGCTGCTAAAAAAGTTTCCGAAGAATTGGGAATCAAGGTGATTAAACTGTCTGAATTTTTTCTGATTGATCCTGAAGAACTCGAAATAATTATCAGAGAATCTTTACATGAAATTTTTGATGAGTATGGCTTTCGCCCAATAGATTTCTCATTAATCGAAGAGGAAGATCTTGAGGTTTTAAAGAAAATTTCTGTTTCTGAAACTTTCAAAGATGTAGCTGAGACGTTAGGTTTAAATGAGAAAGAATTAGGAAAGATTTTGGGAAATTTGAGATCCAAAGGAATATTTCCCATTAAAAGCAAGAATTTTCAAGCTTTAAAGAAACATGCTTCAAGAGTAATTCATCAGAAGGATTTTGATGAAAGGATTAAACGAATAGAGAGCTTACTTGAAAAGATAATCCAATTGCTTAAAATGGAAAAATAACTTACTTAAAATGGCTGTGGAAACGTCTGATTTTTTATCCACTTGGTTGTGGTTTAAATGATGATGGGGAATGTTTTTTTATCGGCGTTTTTTGACTAAATCCTTCAATTTTCTCCATGATCTGTTTGTCCTCAAAGAACAAGGCATGTTCTAAGACCTCACCGATTGTATTTACTGGAATTACTTTTATGCGTTCTTCATATTTTTTCTCAAGTAAGACGTCACTTTGATTTGCCTTTGGAATTATGACCTGCTTAATTCCTGCTTCAGCTGCGGCTTCAATTTTTGATATTATGCCTCCGACTGGTAGAACATTTCCACGCACACTAAGAGAACCTGTAAGTGCAGTATCTTGCTTAACTGGGATACCTTCCAGTGCGGAAATTACAGCTGCTGCGACACTAATACTTGCGCTATCTCCCTCAACACCTTCATATGTCTGGACAAATTGAATATGTATATCATATTTGGTTATAGTTTCACCTGAATATTTTTTAAAAACTGCTGAAACATTTTGAACAGCCTCTTTTGCTATTTTTCCCAACTTTCCAGTTGCTACAATTCTTCCTTCCTCGCTACTTAGTGCTGGTGCTACTTCGACTTCAATCGGTGAAACAATTCCACTGTTACCGATGACTGCTAATCCATTTACCCTTCCTACTTTCATACCTTCCGTTATAACGACTTCATAATCTTTCTTTTGTTTTACATAAGTATCACTGATTTGTTGTTCAAGAGTCCTCGCCATTAGCTTGGCTTTGATAACATGTTCTCTTGAGACATATTTTGCGTTTTCTTCTCTTGCTAAATCTCCTGCTACCCTAATTAGCCCTCCAAGATCTCTTAGCATAAGTGTTAACTGACCTTTCCTTCCAGATCTTCTTCGGGCTTCACGAATGATTTCCAGCACAGCTTCCCTATAAAAGTGTGGGATCTTGCCGTCTTTAACTACCTCTTGTGCTACAAATCTTGCCAAATTTCGCCTATTGTCCATCGTATCGGGGATTGTTTCTTTCATGTAAACCTCATAGCCATAACCACGAATTCGACTTCTCAATGCTGGATGTATGCCCTTTAAAGTTTCATAATTTCCTGCTGCTACAAGAATGAAATCACAGGGTACTTTTTCCGTTCTAACC
>JAECRX010000150.1 GCA_016292335.1 Candidatus Sifarchaeum subterraneum
CCAAAGTTTACATCATTTTTTAACCCGAGCCTCACCTCGAAGGTTTCAAGCAAGTTGGAAGATCGTAAATGCTTGGGCTCGTAACTATTTTTTCAACCTGTTTTCTCCTTTTTGAGTGTTTTTAAGTATTTATGTGCTTCAATTGCAGCTATAGCACCTTCCCCAGCAGCAGTCACTATCTGCCATCCCGCATTTGAAGTACAATCTCCCGCTGCAAAAACGCCTTCTATGTTGGTCTTTTGCCTATTATCAACAACAATACTATTTTTCTCAAGTTTTACTCCAACCTTGCCAACTAGTTCTGTCATTGGAATTGCTCCCATAGCGATAAAAACGGCATCGACAGCAATATCTTTTATCTCTCCGGTTTCAAAGTTTTTTATTTTTACTCCTCCAACAACTCCTCCTTCTTTTTCTAAAATTTCTTCTACCTTGTAACCAGAGAGGATTTGAACACCATGATGTAAAAGTCTGTCAACATGGATCTTGTCTGCTTCAAAATCAGGTGAATTGGGAATTAAAACGACTTTATCAGTTATGTCAGTTAGCATAAGAGCATCTGCAGCAGCTTCATTCCCTGGCCCTACCATTATCAGTTTCATATTCCTACCCTTATATAGCGGTGCATCACAAATTGCACAATAAGAGACACCGCGCCCAAAAAGCTTTTCTTCTCCGGCAACGCGGAGTTTCTTTCGTTCAGCCCCGACCGCAAAAATGACAGCATCACAAGAATATTCACTTGTTCTAGTCCTTAAAATCTTCTTACCATCACTAATACCAAAATCTATAACTTCTTCTAACTCATGAATCTCAACCCCGAATTTTTTTGCATGATTAACCATTTTCTCTATTAGGTTTGCGCCTGGCAAACCTTCGGGAAATCCTGGATAATTTTCAACTAAATGTGCTTCAGCTGCTCTACCGCCAGGCAGTTTTGACTCGATAATCAAGGTTTTCAAACCTTTTCGGGAGGTATACAGGCCTGCAGTGAGTCCTGCTGGACCTGCACCTACAATAATGATGTCATAGTGCTCCATAGTTATATCATCTCCAAAATATTCGCATTTAAGAATATCAGTTCAAAGATCGTGAGATATTAGCGTCATAAGGTTTTAAAATTGATCAAATGGAATGCGAATGGTTTTTGATTTATTCTTTTAATTGTGAATTTGACTTTTACAAAAGATGGAGCCCCGGGCGGGATTTGAACCCGCGACTTGCTGCTTACGAGGCAGCCGCTCTACCACTAAGCCACCGGGGCTGATATACCATTTTTTAATTGATCTTTTAAGTTCTTCCTTATCTTTCATTGCATAATTATGACTTTTATCTATTTTTCATATAGTAATAGTCAACTCTATACTCGATTAAAAGGAACATTCACATAGTTTGAGGGATTAATATGATTTATGACATCTTCATAATTCATAGAGATACCAGAAATTACTTGTTTCATTACCAAAGTTCTGGTAGTAAAATGAATTTTGATGAGAGTGAATTCGCAGAATTTGTTGTGATCTTAGCGGATTTGGTACGCGAAGCAGGTACTCTAGAATCACTGATTATGAAAGATTACAAATTTTCTTTCGAAATATTTGAAGAAAAAAATTTTGTCGGTATAGCGGCTCATGAAATTGATGATTTCGAACTGTCCATTGTGCTAGAAAGGATCGGCCGGCATTTCTTGGAATCATATTCTGTGAAAACTATAGAACAATTCAAGGATCATAAAAATTCTTTTAGAAAATATGATATTGGTTGGATCCTTGACAGAACTGGCAAAATAATACTAAAGAACACAGATCAGATAACAAAAAGTATGATTAAACGAATAAGTGACATGATTCAAACAATAGATTCTCTCAAAGAAGATGTAGTGTTTTTAACAGAACAAAGTTGGTTCGATGCAATGAAAGTCATGCAAATTGAAGCAATGCAAAATGCTTTACAGCAAAAAATCTCTTAACTTCAGGAAAAATGGAGAGAAATGCCAACTATCCAAGGATGAAATTTCTTGTGAGAACAATGAAATTTGGTTTCTCTACAAACTATTTTTCAATTGAATCTCTTACATCAGAATTTTTGATGGAATTAAAAGATATCAACTTTGGATGTATTGAACTTTTTTATCCTTGTTTAAGTGATCTTCCACTGAAAAATGAACTGAAAAAACTTAGTGATTGGATAAGATCATATGACTATAAAATTAGTTTTCATCTTCCTTTCATGGAAAAAAACAGCAAAAAATACTGGTTTGAATTAGGTAAATTTTCGCGCATACATTATACAGTTTTAAAAAGAGGAATTGAACTTGCAAGCCTTATTGAACCAGAAATAATTGTGATTCATGACGAACCAGTCCTAGAAAGGACTGAAGAATTCAATAATCTTTTTCTAATGCTCGGAAAACTTGCAAAATTTGCTGCAGAGTTTGGACTATACATCTCGGTTGAAACATGTTGGATGGATCCATTGATTCTCAGAAACGGAATAACAAAAATTAGTCAAAGTGAGAACATATCTTTATGCATGGATTTTGGACACATGAATATATATGCATACAAAGTTAAAAAGAATTTAATTGGAATTCTTGAAGAACTTAAGTACAATATGGCACATATTCATGTCCATGATAATCATGGAGAAACGGATGAACATTTACCACTTGGTCGAGGAATAATCGATTGGAAAAGAATATTTCAGCGATTGAGAGCAAATTTAAACTATAAGGGGTTCATTATTTTTGAAACAAATCCCTTTTCAAGTATTAATTTTTTGGAACAAAGAAATTTAATCAAAAACCGCAATAATACCTTCACTTCGTAGGGAGGGGGACGAATGATGGAACGGATAGCGGATTTGCGTATTTTTCCACGCGATTTTTAAATATGAAGAAATTAGGCACAATGTTGTTTACAATGTTAAGAATGTGCGTAAAACAGGTATTAAGTTTTTTGAGGTAGAGAGGATTTTAGTTGCCTTTTGTAAATTATTTAGAGACATAAAGTAATCCGATTATTTATAGAAAAGTATCTTTATGACCATACAGATATAGAAGGGCATCAAATTACCCACACAAGACTTAATAGTTACAAAGAATAAAAATGGACGTTTAATTTTCATTGAATTTTTGAATTACATAACTAACTATGCAATCAGCGATGTTTACCTTAGAAACTGATTGGAGCCCCTGCCATCCGGGGCTAGGATTCACTTCTACAATGTATATCTTTCCAGAGCTTTCGATTAGATCAATTCCAGCAATTTCCAATCCTAAGCATTTTGCAGCCTTTACGCATGTTTCATTTAATTCTTTGCCTAATTCACATGGTTTAGGGATTGCTCCCATACTTATATTTGATTTCCAATCTTTTGAAACCCTATACATCGCGGATACAACTTCTTCTCCAATAACGAAAGCCCTAATATCTTGGTTACCATGTTCAATAAACTCTTGAAAATAGATAACCTGATTTGTCCTATAAAGGGCATTAAAAACCCTATATGCGGTCTCTGGATCTGTTATCCTGATTATCCCGCGACCTCTTGATCCAAAAATCGGTTTTACAACCACATCCCCAATTTTATCGAATGCTTTCAGAGCTTCTTTGACTGATTCAGTAACTATTGTTTTTGGTACCGGTATTCCAGCTTCTGCTAACAAAGCCATAGACAAAAATTTATCACCTGAAATTTCCATTGCTCTTGGGTCGTTGAAAATCTTCATTCCAAATCTCTTAAGTCTGTGCAAAATATCGAACCTTATGACAACTTGTTCTAAAGATCCCAAAGGAGGCCCTCTGACAATTAAGGCAATAAGATCTTTTGAAATGTCAACATCCTTGTAACACAATTGCGGTGGAATCCCCACCCGAATTGTTACTTGATCAAGAGGAAAACAAATCGATGAAATTTTCTTTCGCTCTAAGGCGGCCCGAAGCTGCCTTACATTGTATTCATTTGGATCAACAGTAACAATACCTATTTTCATGGCATTTCATGTTTCCTAAGAGTCATTAAATCGTTATTTGTGGAATTATCCGGCGTTAATTGACTCATAACTCTTTTTGATAAGTTAAAAACGCCTATTTGAGCCTATCTCTGTATAACAATCCTAAATGACAATTACACAAAGATTTTATTTAATGTTTCGACTTATGCTAATCACAGAATACAGATTTCCTTTTGGATAAGTTACAGGATAACAAAGCTTTTGGCGCGATAACGATTCCGAGAGGATATATAAGATCAAATGCCTTTCTCCTTAATCTGGCCCCTCTTTCTCCGTGTAGAGAAACCTATAGGCCTCATCTATCTCTTCCTGATTCAGTTTGCGTATAGATAACATAACTTGCTTTTCGTTTGAACATTCATATTTTTATTCGTGACTTGCATATTAAGTTCTAGAGAGGTTCTTAAGTGATCCAAATCAACCTTTGAAAAAAGACATTGGATACCATGAACCGAATATACAAATTAAAGGGGCTGAAAGACATGAGCGATAAACTTAGCTTTTTAACATTAAAAGAAAATGTAATTGACGTTGGTAAATGTACTGGATGCGGTGGCTGTGTTTGTTGTCCTCTAAATCTTATAGAAATGATTGGCGATACTCCAGAAATTGTTGATGAGTCAAAATGTACAAAATGTGAAATATGTGTATTAAAAATATGTCCAAGAATACCTGAGTCACTAGCTGATCTTGAGGAAAAATTCTTTGAACGAGCATTTACGGAAGAAGATATAATCGGAATTTACAACAAATCATTTACTGTAACTACAAAAAACGACAAGATAAAGGCAGTTGGTCAAGATGGGGGTGTGGTCACAAGCATTTTAGCCTGTCTTCTTGAAGAAGGGGAAATTGATTGTGTAATCGCTTCAAAACGTCTCCCAGGATGGGGTACAGAGGCCGTTATAGTTAATTCCATTGAGGAACTGTATATTTGTGCTGGGACGAGATATACTCTTTCATCAAACCTTAAAGTATTAAGAGAAGCAATACAAAATTATGAAAAAATAGCTGTCGTGGGAACACCATGTCAAATACAAACAATCCGCCGATTACAAAAAAATCTCAAGCGATATGGAAAAAAAATCAAATTGGCAATCGGACTTTTCTGTACAGAAGTATTTACTTATGATGGATTAATTAAAGAAAAAATACAAGATGAATTAAAACTGGATCTAGAAGACATCGAAAAGATGAACATAAAAGGAAAATTCATCATATACCCGAAAAAAGGAGATCAAATAGAGATCCCCCTAAAAGATTTAAAAGGGCACATCAAAGAGGGATGCCATTATTGCACTGATTTCTCAGCTGAATATGCAGATATATCTGTAGGTGGCGTAGGGTCAAAATTAGGATGGTCAAGTGTCTTGGTAAGAACGCCCGCTGGGGAAAACGCATTGACTAAGGCAATCGAGAAAGGTTGGTTGGAAGCACCTAAAGAAATATCGGAAAAGGGATTTGTCATACTTAAAAAACTCTCTGAAAAGAAAAAAACTCGTGGCAAATAACTTAACATTGTCACATTCCCTTTTTATTGTTCAGATGATGTTATCTCCGAGCAGAAATGCGTGTTTTGTGCTTTTGCAACATCACTAATCAAAAATAGAAGATAAAAAGTTGTGTATCTGCTGTTTTAGAGGCGTAAATTTGAGATGAATTTTAATGATCAAATGAAAATTGGCATCATTATTGGTGGAAGTGATTGCCGTGGTTGGAATATTTTGCGTTTGAAAGAATCTTTCCAAAGAAGGAATGTTCA
>JAECRX010000151.1 GCA_016292335.1 Candidatus Sifarchaeum subterraneum
AAAAATGTAAGCTAGGTTATCCTATCCTACTCTTTCATGTTTAAAAACTTTGCTAGTAAAATGAACTCGTCCATCAAAACACAACGAAAAAATGAGGAAAAAAGTGCTCAAGAGAGCTTTAGAAATTTTAAATAAAATACTTGAGAACAGGGGAATTGTTTCACCGAAGAAACCTAACTGGAAGATGTAGCGGACTCTGAGGCTGTTGAAAAATATTATGATTTTCAAAGATGTACATCACAACTTGGGACATACTGAAATAAAATTTACAAAGATCTATCCAAAAAGGGGCGTCTTTAATCGAACCCCCAGTATAATGGCCTTAAATATTTTGCCTCTTTCCAATAAAGAGAAAACGTTTTGTATCCATTAAGAGAACATCACTTTTCTGTTGACCAAAGCCCGGGTAAGCTACTTTAAACTGCCAACCAGTTCTTTCAAACATCTCAATAAGCTCGTGAAGGCTCCAGATACGATGGTCAATGGTAATTTGTTTTTTAAGAACAAAGTTTTTGTCATCTTGTTGTATTAAGTAGGTCCAAGTAGTGTGCATGCGTGAAGTATTTTGGTCAAAGGATCTATCCTCTAAGACGATCATACCCTCATACCGTGAAAAGCCTCGCTCTTGAAAGTTTCTAATGACCCAATCTCTATTAATGATTTCTAAGACAAAGAATCCTTCAGGCTGCACAAGCTGACAACACTGAAGCAAAATATCATCGTTAGTTTTGTCATCGTAAAAACCAAACGACGTAAAGAGATTGATGACACCATCAAATGGTTTTTCATCAGAAAGTACTGAAACAATTTCTCGCATATCTGCTACTTTGAAACGTACCTTGTCTCCTACTTTTTCTTCTTTAGCTCGTTTCTTAGCGATTTCAATGTAATGTGGTGATAAATCTGTCCCTAACACGTTAATGCCCCGTTTTCCTAACTCTACTGCATGCCTACCGATACCACAATTGAGGTCAAGGATATTTTTAGTTTTGAATCCTTGCTCTTTGAGACACCTCAAAAGAACATCAATTTCCCTACTCGCTTGAACAATGCGTTTTTCTAATGCACCAAGGAAAAGTTCTGGGTGCTTCTCAAAAAGCTCCTTCGTCCAGTCGGACATTAATTTTTTTCCCTCCTTTTCTGTAATTTTATTTCTTCTGGATACCTTTTTTCGATTATTACTAAGATATTTTCATAGATTTGAAAGTTGTTAAATCCTTCAAACTTGTTACCCAAAAATTTTTTTCACCTTCACGAACAGTTTAAATAGGGTATTAGGGATTGATCACTAACCAAAATTTTTTTTCTTATCTTCACGAACAGTTTAAATGAGGGTATTGGAGATTGACCACTAACCAGCTTTCTACTAAGAAATCACCGCTAAAACACGAGATAAAAGTCAAAGTTAGGCTTTTAGTGTTTGAAAAAGAGTATTTACGAGAGAATAAAAGTGACACACATGTTAAGTTAAAAGAAAACTCAACGATCTACGACCTTTTAGACCAGATATACAAAGCATGTTTAATAAGTAGTAAACGTTATGTTGAAAATTTTGGTTGGATAGATGTTCTTTGGGGATGTTTCCTATTTAAAAACGGACTAGTCATCGGAAACTTCGGTAAGGATGGATTTAAATGCTATAAAAATGATGAAGTTTCGCTTAAGGATGGAGACCAGATATTCATAACCATCCCGGTAGCTGGCGGTTGACGTTAAAACTTAAAAAACAAGTCTAGTTTGTTTTTTCTGTGTTTTTGTGTTTTCTGCAGTCATAGAAATAGCTTTATTTTGTTAGTGCGGGTTTTCGGAACATAATGTCGGAGAAATGACCGAAAAATGGCCTATCTTGGATTAAAATCCCCAGAGTGGTCCAGGTAGAATCATCACTTAGGTAGAATAAAAATAGAAAAAAAGTGTTAAGAGTAGAGCCTCAAGTGAAGTGTCCTCTGGCAACGACTAGATAACTATTACTATATGGCACGGTTAGCTATTGAAATTTACTTAGCTAGCTAATGCTGAGTATTTATTCGTTTCTATATCTTCAATATCTTTAGGAAAGATCTCTTTCCAACCAAATCTATCGGGAAACTTTGTCCTCCTCAAACAGTATCCGCAACGAGATTTTAATTCAAACCTTATATTCGATTTTATGAGAAGTAAAGCATAAAAGTTAGTATATTATATGATATTCTCTAATATGTGAATAGGTAGTGAATTGATTCGAGGTAAGAGTATGGCGCGCAATTATTGGTTCGTAGTGGTTATTTTCTCCATTATCATTACTATAGGCCTTGGTGGGTGCGTCCAGCCCACCTTCGGGGAGTCCACCTCCGAAGAGTTCCAAAAAACCTACGAAGTGGATGCTGGAACCGTGCTGAAGGTCTATAACATAAACGGGAAAATCACCGTCACTACTTGGGGTAACGATAGCGTGGAGGTGTACGCCCTCAAGGTGTCTGAAGTCGGGCAAAGTGAACTGGACAAAGTTAGTATAGAAGTGAGCACCGGAGCCGTAATGGTTGTCAAGACGATACACAAAAGCAAGGATCCTAGGGTGTCTGTGGATTACAGGATAAAGGTCCCGGCTGATGTATCCGTGGAGCACCTCGAAACCACGAACGGGGCTATCTCCTTGGAGGGAACCACTGGAGACGCAACTTTGATCAGCACCAACGGCGATATAAACGTGAAAGACGTGGACGGCTCTGTGCGTGTCACGACCACCAACGGAAACATTGAGATCAAAGATGTCACCGTCGTTCGTGGGGTCAAGACAACCAATGGCAAAATAACAGTGGAGATCCCGGCTATCACCAGCAACTTGGAGATCACATCCACCAACGGGGATGTAACTGTCTACGTACCCGAGGATCTGGACGCTGACATCGTGATGAAAACTACAAACGGAAAGGTAACGGTTCATGATATCCAGCTAGACATCAAGTATTCCTCGGATACCCACGTTGAGGGCACCATGGGAAACGGTGGATATGACCTTAACATACAGACAACAAACGGCAACATCGACCTCTACAAGTTGGAAGGAGTGACAGCGGGAGGAGGTGCAGGAGGAGGAGGCGCTTGGTGCCTTGGCACACTTCTTATCGCCATGTTTTCGGTCACAGCAGCTGTTTCATATGGGCTAGTTCAATATCGGAAAAGAAAACTTACATAAACTTTCTCTCTTTTTTTTATTTTACCTGAGAATGGTTTTCCAAAGTGTTGTTTCCTGACCCGCTGTTTCCGAAGCCTTAAACCGCCTTATATCTTCTAAAATGGTTGTCAATGTTCACAAGAGGGGGCTAGTCGCATATATCTTTGCTGCAGGTAACAGACTACTTATTTTAATTCTTTCATCCTTTTGATGTGCATATCCTGACTCTCCTGGACCTAAGAGAACTCTATCGGGAACCCTCCTTATTTTTTAAAAGACAACATGGAGGAAGTTATTTAAATAAGATCTACTCTTTTTAAAACTAAAATTGCAATAAGAGATGAAACCAAATGACAAAAGTGGATATTGATTGGGATAATCTTGGCTTCGATTTTATCCCTACCAAAACTATGTTTTGGGCAACAAAAGAAGGAGATAAGCCTTGGACCGAAGGGGAACTAAAACCATTTGGTACCTTCGAAATTAATCCCGGAGCATGTGTTCTAAACTACGGACAAGGCCTTTTCGAAGGCATGAAGGCCCAAAGGACGAAGGACAATGAAATTCTCCTATTTCGTCCTCTCGAAAACGGTAAACGCATCAAAGAAGGTTGTATCCGTCTGTGCATACCCCCCTACGATCCAGAAAAGTTCGTATATTGGGTAAAAGAAGTCGTCAAAGCCAATGAAGAATATGTGCCGCCCTATGGCAAAGGTTCCTTATATATTCGACCATTGATTATAGGAACTGGACCAATTTTAGGGGTTGCTCCAGCACCTTCCTACACAATGATGATTTTCACCATTCCTGTAGGTCCCTATTTTAAGGAAGGATTTCAGCCAATCAAACTGGAAATTTCGAAAAAATATCACCGAGCGGCCCCGAAAGGGACTGGTCATACTAAATACATTGGGAACTATGCAGGGACTATGCTACCTGCCATCGAAACCAAAAAACGTGGATATTCCCAAATAATTTACCTGGATGCCGCTGAAGAGAAATATATCGAAGAGGTCGGAACCGCTAACTTCTTCTGTGTTGTCGATGGAAAATTACTAACACCAAAACTCGGATCCATCCTTCCAGGAATCACTCGGGATGCTGTTATGAAACTCGCTGAAGATCAGCTCGGGATGACAGTGGAAGAACGTGATATTCCTTATGAAGAGGTCTTCAAATCTTCTGAAGTCTTTTGCACAGGAACTGCGGCAGTAGTCACCCCAATTGGGTCTATTGCCTTCGAAGGGAAAGAATACATCTTTAATGAATTCAAAGTCGGCGAAATCACCCAAAAACTCTACGACCTTCTAACCAAAATCCAACTCGGTGAACTCGAAGACCCCTATGGCTGGGCAGTCAATGTAAAAGACTGAAAGTCTTTTTTAAACACTTATTTTTTCATAAATATTTTAGAACCTTTGGCCTAGTTTGATGAGATAATTTCTATTATTCTCGAACAAATAGGGCGCCTGCCTGCGGAGTAGGAGATAAATATTCGTATTCGGAGATTTACCGGAGATCTCAAGCTCAAATCTCGACAGGTCCACCATTTTATGAAAATGAGCCCATGGTCTATCAAATGAATATGTTGCATATTCCAGAACCTATTTCTGGGGGAATTCT
>JAECRX010000152.1 GCA_016292335.1 Candidatus Sifarchaeum subterraneum
TATACAACATATACTTTTTCGCCAACTTGACCGATTCTAGTGTGTTATTATTTTTATCTGGACTACAAATTCTCTTGTTAGGATTACTCGCGGACCTAATAACTAGAAAAGTAGAGGAATTAAAATAGCTTAAGTGATATTGTGTTGGCCAGTTCGAAAAACTTGTCCTTTAAATCAGTTGCTTTAAGCAGATAGTCTACACTCCCTTGAAGTTTATATTTAAAAGATTGTAAAACTTCCTCCGCTGTGGCAGTTTCTACCTCTAAATGAAAAAAACACAAACAGAAGTGGGCTGTTTGCCCTGCTACCAGAAATGATGATATTCCGCTTCCAACTCGATGAGATAAACCATCTCTCTTAGCTTGGCTTCTCAGTTCCTTTTTTCTAAACATTTTTATACCTGTTCCATCCTACATCATCTGATGCATAGGGCTCATATAGACCTTTTTTACTATGTGCGAGATGCAAATTTAAGCATTGAAAATTAATATAGCGATAACTGCCAAATAAAAAACTAAGATTTTTCTAACAACGAAATTAGCTGGTATCAACAATGAAAATCGCGCAAATAAATCCATATTACGTTCCAGAAATGGTTGGCGGCATTGAATGGTATGTTCGGAATATTTCAAAAGAACTGGTCAAAAAAGGACATGAAATACATGTTTTCAGCCTAAACGTTTCGCAAGGAAAAAGTTATGAAAAAATCGAAGAAATTCATGTTCACCGAATTCCAGCTCTGCTTGATTTTAGTTACAGGCTAAAATTCTGGCCAGAATTGTACCGAAAATTGTTGAATACCGATTTCGATGTTGTACATGTTTATGATTATGCTCAATTCCACACCGGAGTATCAATCTTATCAAAATATAAAAAAGATAGAAATAAAAAAGATAGAAAAATCGTGCTTACAGTTGCAGACATACATCAATTAATTCCTAGGCCATTCCACAAATATTACCCTCTTCTTTTCTACGACAAATACATTTCCCGGTTTATCTTTCGTCAAGTAGATAAAATACTCGTAAGGACACCAATTTTGCTTTCATATCTTAAAAAAATGAAAGCACCTCTCGAAAAAATCAGTATTACCCCTTCTGGGATAAAGTCAGATTGTTTTAATCATTTTGATGGAAATAATTTCAGATCAAGATACGGAATAGAAGGAAACCTGATACTTTATGTGGGACGCTTACACCCAATGAAAGGCCCTCAATATTTGATAAAGGCAATTCCAACTGTGATCAAAGAAAATCCTGGCACAAAATTCGTGTTCATAGGCTCGGAACAATTGGGAATGCGAAAATGGCTTGAAAAATTAATTGAAAAAATGGGTCTGCAAAATTACGTTCTTTTTCTGGGGCCCATATACGATTTCAAGCAAAAGATGGAAGCATATGCAGCTTGTGACATGTTAGCACTTCCAAGTGGATATGAAGGGTTTGGACAGGTACTTTTAGAAGCTATGGCACAAGGAAAACCCGTAGTTTCTACAGATAGAGGAAGTATACCTTATATAATTAAAGATGGAGAAGAAGGAATACTTGTAGAATATGAAAACTACATAGAATTAGCAATGGCAATAAATAAATTACTCAGTTCTCCAGAATTAAGGAAAGAAATGGGAGAAAAAGGAGAGCAAAAAGCAAGAAAATTTACTTACGAAAAATTAGTAGATAAAATGGAAGAGATTTACGAAGAACTAACTAGGCCACGTATTCCACTAATAAGGAGACCTCCAAAGATACTTGTGGAACCAAAAGTTTCTATTAAACCCCGAAAATCATTGAAAATAGCGCAGATTTCTCCCTATTTTGTGCCAGTAATTGGTGGTATGGAGAAACACGTATATCATATCTCCAAAGAAATGGTCAACAGAGGCCATAAAGTATCCGTCTTTACATCCGATAGAGATAGGCATTCAAGGATCAGAATTGAGCGAGATAAGCTAGATGGGGTCGAAATAAACAGATTCAGAACTTTAGTTCAAGTTGGAGAATTCGCCTACTTTTGGCCATCATTTGTCATAAAACTTCTAGAAGAAGAATTTGATATAATTCATGTTCACAACTATAGGCACCCACATAGCGATTTAGCACTACTCACCTCAAAAATCAGAAACAAACCATGCGTTATAACCACTCACGCACCATTTCATCCCTCATGGGTAAGGAAAAAAATCCAAAGATCACTTGTAAAAATCTATGACCACTCAATTGGAAGAATAATGTTAAATAAATATGATTTAATTGTTGCAATCACATCCTCGGAATTTAACCATCTAAAAGCAATAACAGGAAATGCAGATAAAATAAAAATAATTCCTAACGGTATTGAACTCGAAGCCCTAATACAAAGAGATGGTTCAAAGTTTAGAGAAAAATATAATATCGATGGTAAAATAATTTCATTTATCGGCCGGATCCACCCAGTAAAAGGAATCCATTTCTTAACAAAAGCATTTAGTAAAATTAAGAATGTTATACCCAATTCAAATCTTGTCATCGCAGGTCCGATTCAAGACATAGCATATTATAATGAATTGGTAAGATTAGGCAAGAGATTAAACACGGACGATGGCATAACTTTCTTGGGAAAAATATCAGAAGAAGAAAAATATCAGATGTTTGCAGCAAGTGATCTAGTAGTTTTACCCAGTGTATACGAACCATTCGGAATTACAATTTTGGAAGCAATGGCTCAATCAAGACCAGTTGTCTCAACACGAGGAGGGCCATCAGATATAATAGATGAAGGAATAACAGGATATATAGTTAAATACGGAGATACGAAGGGTCTCACAAAAAATATGGTAAAATTGTTAGAACAACCAGATCTTGCCCGAAAA
This sequence comes from Candidatus Sifarchaeum subterraneum, assembly GCA_016292335.1. Taxonomy (GTDB): domain Archaea; phylum Asgardarchaeota; class Sifarchaeia; order Sifarchaeales; family Sifarchaeaceae; genus Sifarchaeum; species Sifarchaeum subterraneum. The sequence continues at coordinate 2,849 of JAECRX010000152.1, forward strand.
CTAGGCGAAAACGCTAAAAGAAAAGCAAATGTATATACATGGGAAAAAATAACTGGAAATCTATTGGATGCCTATTCTGAAATAAGTTAGTTAATAAGATTCTGTTTGAACCAGTTTATTGTAAAGGTAAGGCCTTCTTTAAGTGTTGTGCGTGGTTCCCAGTTTAGTAATCTTTTAGCTTTCGTTATATCAGGACATCGCCTTTTTGGATCATCAACTGGTAAAGGAAAATACTCAATCGGCGATCGAGAGGTTGCAAGTTCCTTGATATAGTTTGCTAAGTCAATTATCCTCATTTCTTCGTTACTGCCCACGTTTATTACTTCTCCAGCAAGATTTTGATTGTGTGTTGCCTTGAGGAGACCGTATATCTGATCGGTTACATATAAAAAGGTTCTTGTTTGTGTTCCTTTTCCAAATATAGTGATTGGTTTATTTTTCAGTGTCTGTTCTATAAAACGGGGTATTACTCGGCCATAAATATTTCCCGCTCTAATTCGAGGACCATATGTATTAAAAACACGAACAATTCTCACATCAAGACCGTGTTGTATGTGGTATGCAATCACAAATGCCTCTCCAGCTCGTTTTGCCTCGTCATAGCAGGATCTTGGACCAATTGGATTGACATTTCCATTATATGATTCTGGTGTCGGAATAAACTGTGGATCAGGATCACCATAAACCTCGCTTGTAGAGGTATAAAGTAATTTTGCTTTATGTTTCCATGCAATTCCAAGGGCTACCCAAGTGCCAATAGTGTTACTCTTGAGAATTTGTATCGGAAAACGGGCAAACTCAAATGGTGATGCCCTACTTGCTAAGTGCATCACAACATCAATTTTTCGGTCAAAAAAGATAGGCTCTGAAATATCGTGTTTGATAAACTCAAAGTTATCAAAATCATTTAATTGTTGAATATTTCCCTTCTGTCCGCTTGCGAAGTTATCTACGCAAATTATATAGGCACCTTGCCTCACTAAAACATCACAAATCCAAGAACCGAGAAACCCTGCACCACCTGTAACTAATATACATTTATCTTCAAAACTAATTTTATCTTTTTTTAACCAGGACGATATGGTTTCTACTGATTGGCCAATGACATCTGTTTCCAAAATTTACACCGATTGCAATATGCTTTTTCCAACTTCAATCCAATGAAAATATATAAGTTTTAGTGAACTTTTCTCACTATTAAGCTAATCACTCTTCAGGGAATTCGATTGTATCTCTTTTCTGTAATCTATTTTCTCAATTTATCACTTACTTTGAAAAGAGTAAGGGATTTAAGAGCCTTACGAGAGTTGATCCCGATCCTACATTACATCCAAAAGATGTAGTAGTTATTACTGCTATAAAGTGACATTTAAAGAGATTATTCAAATAAATATTTTCAAAGATTATTAACATGAAAGATAAATCTCTGCCCTATGGTTTTTCAGAAGTTTAGAAAAAAGACTTATGATTCGTTTACAACACATGTTAGTCAATTTTTGCGACAATTTACTAAAAAGGAGCCAAGAGCCATCATGAGAATTCTGAAAATAGCTATGATAACTTCCTGGTTTCACCCATTTCTTGGCGGAGCAGAAGTCTTTGCCTATGAGATTAGCAAAAAATTGGTCGAGGAGAAAAATAAAGTATTTTTGATCACAAGGAAATTCTCCTCTGATTTAAAATCGCATGTTAATTATAAGGGCATAGAAGTGTTTAGGGTGCCAATTCTGAATATCAATAATCTTCGATCATTATCCTTTATTTTACCATCCTTTTTCAAAATTATTCAACTTCATAAGGAGCATTCCCTTGATTTCATCCATGCACATCTTGCATTTCCATCTGGTGTAATTGGATACCTTTGCAAGTCCGTTTTAAACATTCCATTGATAATTTCTGTGCAAGGTGGAGATATTGGGGATTATATCGAATTTACAGGAAAGTTTGGAGGAGTTTTAGTCCCTTTTATAAAGAAAGTACTTGTAGCCTCAGATTTTGTACATGTTGTTAGTAATTACTTAAAGGAGATGGTTCTAAAGTTTGGCACGCCCAAAAATAAAATAAGAGTTATACCAAATGGTGTTGACACAAATGTTTTTTCTCCAAGAGCGAAGGATTTAACAAAGGGTTTTCGAGATAGATTTCGAGTAAATGGCCCTCTAATAATTTCTATTTCAAGACTGGTACCCAAAAATGGTCTAGAAACCTTGATAAGGAGCTTTAAAGAAGTTTTAAGAAAATTTCCAGATGCTAAATTGATGCTAGTAGGAAAAGGTTATCTAGAAAATGAATTGAGGAAATTATCATCAATTTTAGGGATTGAGAATTCAGTGATATTTTGTGGATACATTCCACATAATGTCATTCCATCATATTTAGCTTCAGCCAATGTTTTTGTTAGAGTACCTGTTTCTGAAGGATTTGGGATAGCATTTATAGAATCTATGGCTTGTGGTGTACCAGTTATTGGATCTAAAATTGGAGGTATTGTGGATATTATTAACCATGGGAAAAACGGGATGTTAGTTGATCCCAATGATGTTAAAGCCACTTCTGAGGCAATTATTAAAATATTATCGGATAACCAACTTGCACAAAAATTAGCCCTTAATGGGAGGAAGACTGTACTCTCTAAATTTAATTGGGAGGGCGTTTACGGACTTATCAAAAGTAGTTATGAGAAATTAATTCTAAACTGACGCGCAATAGATTTGGTAGGACATATTTTATGAAAAGTGCTTTCATGTTTGTCGATCAATTTGTTTCAAAGTATGTATCCTTTAGCGTGTCTGCGTATTTTTGGCTTTGTTTTTCCCATGTCTGATCTTTGATGAACTCATAACAAGCCTTTTCCATATTTTCAAGAAAATTGCTATTTTTTGCTAAAAAAACAGCTCTTTCGGCTATTGATTTGGGATTGCCTCTTTCGGTAAGTAGGCCTGCTTTTGAACTCTTAATTATGATAGGAAGGTCACCAACTGGTGTAACAATGAATGGTAGGCCAAGGCCAATTGCTTCGAGAACAACAATGGGATATGCTTCATTCCACGATGGGAGTATCAATAGGTTGGAGATATTCAATAAGTAGAATTTTTCTTCATTATTTATACGTCCAGTAAGAATCATCTTTTCTTTAGGTATGTTATTTCTGATTCTATATGTCTTTATCCAATTTGTTAAAGGTCCTTCACCAGCTATAATAAACTGAACATTGTTATGTGATTCTAGGATGATTGGAATTGCTTTTACGAATTCTTTTATTCCTTTATAGGGGATAAGTCTCCCCAAGAAAATGATCTTGAATGATGAGTTGGATAAACCATATTTCTTGTGAATTTTTTCTGTTTTCTCTGAGTTCAATTCACTTTTTAAATTGGGATCAATGCCTGATGGTATTTGAACAAATTTTTCTCTGTCAAGTTTGTATTTTCTGCATAGATAATCTGTAAGTGTTTTACTTACACTAATTATTTTGTCAGCCATTTTGTAACATAAAAGCTCTGCAATCGAATAAAGTGGTGAAAATAGCCAATATCTAGTGTAAGAAGCTTGAGAGTTGAATGCATGTGAGGTTGTGACTAATTTTTTCTTGAAAGCTATTTTTCCAAGGATACCAATGATGCCACTGAGCGGAGTTTGTGGGTTTATTAAATGCACTTTTTTGAATAATTTTAAGGATTTTTTAAAGGAACCGAGAAAAAGGGTGATTGGCTGGAGTATTTTTCCTCCATAAAGTCTTGTTCTGTAAACTTTGATCTTTCCATCACATAATTCCTCTTCTTCAGCTAAATTTTCATCCTTTCCAGAGACAATTGTAAAATTAAAACCATTGTTAACCAATTTTTCTACAATGTTATATGTGTAAGTTTCCATTCCACCTGCAAGCAGCTTCCTTGAAGAGAATGGCGGGAAGTCTTTGCAACCTAAAATTAATATATTCATTGATTTTCCCCTTTTAGATTATTAGGAAGCTGAAGTTTAATAATTTAATTTTTCTAAGTTTCATGGTCTTCCAGCTTCAATGTTAGTCTTGTATAATGAAGTATGCAATTTTGGTTTAAGAGAAATATATTTACCCGCTTATTTTATTATTTTTTATAGTAAATGCCATAAATTTCTAAGCATCAGTAGTATTACTCTCACAAACTTGTGCGCAGGAAAATATCGAAATAGATACACCTTTTAAGGAATCATGCGATTTGAGGTTCATATGGCTAACTATTTGTGTCCTTTACTACACAAAAATCTAACCCTAATTGAAAGAGTATGATTCCTAATTTTTTGTCTTGAAATTGTTTTTGGGGTTATGATTCCAATTCAAAATATAAAAATACTAACCTTATTAATTAACCTTAATAAACTCTGGAAGATTGGGAGAAAAGCAAAATGTCTGAAGAATTATTAGAGGAATTTGACGAATTGCAAAACGCAAAAAAATTATTGTTAAAAGTTGGTTTAACGGAGTATCAAGCTACAATTCTAAGTTTTTTGCTTTTGATGGGAGAATCAAAAGCAAGTACTCTCTATGAGGTAAGTAATGTTCCTAGTGCAAAGGTCTATGAAACTTTAAATGAATTAGGGAACATGGGATTAGTTAAAATTAGGCCTGGAAGACCTACAATATATTTATCAATTCCTCCAGAAAGAATTATGGAAACTCTCATTAATCACAAAAAGAAGGAATTAGAAGACCAGATATCCACCCTTGAAAAAATTTCAAAAGAATTTTCTGAAAGACTATCCCCAATATATGATAAAAGTGTTAAGAAAGGACATACAGAATTACTTAGGATAGTTAAGGTCGGCAAACCCTCTGAAGGAGAAACCAGAAGGCTTTTTGCAAATGCAAAAACTGAAATCAACATTTTCAGCAAAGTAATGGAATATGCTCCAAAATTAATTGATGTTTTAGAAGAGGCAGCTAACAGAGGAGTTAAAATAAAGATTATTTTACTAGACAGGGACGAATTTGACCCAGAAAGACAGAAGATTGCTGCTGCAATCGAAGAGATCTTGGTTAAGAGATTGGGATCATCACTTGAAATTAAATTTTCTCCTAAAGTTCCATTAAGAGGATGTATTGTAGATTCAGATAATAACGGTGGTTGTATATTTCTTTCTGAGGAATTGGAGGTACCTTTATTTTTAAGAGAAGCCGCTGTTTCTGAAAATCAAGCGTTAGTTTCTTCTTTAAAATTGTTTTTTGACCTGATATGGAAACATGTGGCAGATTGACATTCATCTGCAAACTAAGAGCTGTATAAAGTCGTGGATAGAACAAAAATTTTTGAACAGTATAAATAAAGTTTACCAATCAATTAAAAAACATCAGAACCTAACTTTAGTTTCAAAAGCATTAAGAAAAAGCTAAAAATTTCTTTTTTCGAAAGTTTCGATCTTCCTTTTCGCCGGTCTATAAAAGTAATTGGTATTTCTTTGATTTTACATCCTTTTTTAAATGCACGATAAAGTATTTCGAGTTGGAAGGCATATCCACTTGATTTTATGGTTTCATAATTTATTTTTTTCAAAGTTTCTCTTCTATAAGCTCTATATCCACTTGTAACATCTTTCGTTCTTAAACTAAGAAAAATCTTTGCTAAAAGATTTGCACCTTTGCTTATTATTTTTCTATAAATTGACCAACCTATTACTTCTCCTCCGCGAATATAACGGCTTCCTATTACAAAATCATATCCATTATTTATTGTTTTTATGAAATGTGGTATTTTAAGGGGGTTATGTGATAGATCAGCATCCATTTCAAAGATGATATTTCCTGTGGCGTTCTTAAAGCCAGTTATATAGGCGCTTCCTAAGCCTAGTTTGTATGGTCTATGGATCACTTTAATGTTTTTAAAAACTTTAGAGAAACGATCTGCAACTTCTCCGGTTCCATCAGGGCTATTGTCATCAATAATCATTATTTCGCCGGTAATATTGTTATTTTTGAAAATTTTTTCAATCTTTGGGATCAAAATTTGAATATTTTCTCGTTCATTATACGTCGGAATTATTACTGTCACAAAATCGGAAGACTTCATATCCATTCATCTGATTTTTAGTGGATTCAATTTGGTGAGAAAATTAATTTTTAGTGGGCAATAATCTTTAAGTTCAGTTTCATCGAATGTTTGACTTCGAGATTAGTTTAAACCATAAGTAAATCGGTTTAACCATACTTGACTTTTGTAACAAGTTTATTATGTGGTCAAGTTCATTCTGATTGAATATTTGGATTATTCCAGAAAAGATCCCATAAATTAAACTCATTGAAATGAAAACCATCATCACTAGCAAATAGGGATTCGTAATTAGCATTTTTACAATTTCTCCAGTTACAAAAGTAATAAAGAGAGCCAGAAAACATTTAATAATAAAACTTCTATTAATTTCCACTTTTATTTCTTTCTTAGTCAAAGACAAATTATATATAACTCCTATTATTATTCCCATCGTTGCATAGGAGGCAGCAATTCCTATTCCACCATAAATCGGAATTAATATGAATGCTAGCGATAAATGAAAGAGTGTTTTTAGAATTGCTAGCCTTAATGTTAAATCGGTCCTCCCTAATCCTTTTAATACGGCTTCATTTGTTGTTCCAACAATTCTAAAGACTATAGCGAGTGATAATATCATGAGTATAGGTGATGCATGAATGTAATCCGATCCTGCTCCATATAGCACTATAAAGATTTCTCTAGATAATGAAGTAAGAATTATCGTTAAAAGAAATGTTGTAAAGAAAAGGAATTTTAAAGTCTGTGAATATGTATTTCCAATTTTTGATATTTCTTCTTTTGCTGAAAGTTCAGAGTAAGTAGGCATTAAAGTCACATATAAAGGCCCCTGAATAAAGCTAGATACACCTAAAATTGAAAATGCAATTGTATAATAAGCAACTTGTTCGATAAAGAAATAACCTAGAAACAGTATTGGAACTGTCAAGTAAATTTGAGTAATGAGATCACCTAACCAACTATTAATCCCAAATTTAATGATTTGTGACAAGCTTATTGACGATGCCTTGATCTTTATGGTTTCTCTCATTGTTTGTATTTTACTTATGAAAAAACTTCCCAACAATATTGCTGAAAGACTGGCAAGGATTGTTCCATAAATGGCGCCAAGTACTCCAAAACCAATAATTATTAGGAAAATTGAGGTAAAGACTCTTATGATTGAGTTAACTATATTGAGATAAGATAAATAGGCAATTTTTAGATTTCCCCTTACGATACTACTTAAAAATCCGAATATAGAGGTTAAAATGATTAAAATAGACGCTATTTTCAGGAAAAATTCTATTTCAGGAATCAAATAATAGGTCACAAACAGTTTTGCTAAAAGTAGATATGTAATACCGCAAAAAATTATGCCAGATGAAATTTTTAAAGATCCTAGTGTAATCACCAATCTTTTGATTTTTGAAAACTCTTCATTTACGTTCCATTCCGAAATATATTTTGCAACTGTTACATCTGCTCCTAGATTAGAAAAAGATGTAACAAGAGTTATCAAAGAAATTATTAACCCGTAAATGCCGTATTTCTTTGGCCCCAATAAATCAGAAATTATTACTCCACCGAATATTCTAATTATTGATGTAATGATGACTGCGAGTCCAAATATTGTTGTTCCGCCTACTATTTTTCTTGCATAGTCCTGCAATGATTTTTCTCCATTATTAGTTCTAATTAGCGAGTTCGCTAATACATCTTTGGATTTTTATTCCCTTGACTTTCCATGTGTAATTTTTACGCACTTTTTTATAGGCTTGAAGACTAATTTTTTGGCTAAGTGGCTTATTCCTCAAAAGGTCCATTATTGCTTGCGCTATTTCTTCGGGATTATTTGAGTTGATCAACATGCCTGTTTCCTTATTTTTGATTATATCCTGTATTGGATCTGTATTTGGAGCAATTATTGGCTTTTTTGATGCCATATATTCAAAAATCTTTATTGGAAGCGCAAAATTTCTTTCTGGTAAGAGCGTGTATACAAGTATGTCAGAAGCCGCTAAATACTTGGGGACACTTTTGTGAGGAACTTGCCCGATAAAAATTATCTTATTCTTTATGGTACTCTCAATTTTTGATTTTAAATTTTCTATCTGGTGTCTTCTTCCTCCAACCATCATTAAAAGGAATGATACTCCTTTTTTCTCAATAATGTTCATTGTTTTTATGATTTGTTCTACTCCTTCGTATTCTTCTAGACTTCCCACATATGATATGACATTTTGCGATTCAGGAATATTCAATTTTTGCCTAATTTCTTTCATATCTTCTTTAATATTAAAGAGGGACATTTTTACACCATGAGGGATGACGCATATTTTATCTGGGGATATCCCTCTTTGAATTAATTTTATTTTAACAAAATTGTTGGTGCAAATAATTTTATCTGATCTTAGGAAGTTATTATGCTCAATCTTTATTCTTATTTTTTTCTTAGCTTGGTCTAAAAAAATTGGATCATGGAGTTCTAAAATTAATGGAATTCTAAGAACTTTAAGTATTGGGCCAAAAAGGAAGGAAATTGACTGAGAGCGAGTATAAATAAGGTCTGGTTTTTTGACAAATATTGCTGAGATCAGGTAGAAAAAGAATAAAAAAGAATAGGTTGCTTGCAGAATCCATCGAAAAAGTCTTTCTAATTTTCTTATTTGTAAATGATAAAGGTCAATTGGTTTAGCAAGAATAAGTCTGAAAACAGGTTCAACAGAATAATAATCAAATATATCTTCTTTAGTCTTTATTTCCATCGCCCGTTTATGTATGCCACCATTTGATGCAAACAGAAAAACCTGATGGTTTAATTTTCCCAAACATTCACAGGTGTTCATAATATTGATGGAGTTTGCCCTAAAAGAGGGGATTCTATTTCTTGCCACAAAAAAAATCCTCAATTTCTTCTGATTCTTTTTTAACATTTGTTTCCTTTCACATCCTTTTTATCATGGCATGGTGAGAAGACCACCGTACTTGTACGGTGGACGAATCGCTTATCGTATTCTACAGTGTTTTTAAACCTCTTTGTTCATATGTCTAGTGAATTGAGCTGAGGTAACACTCGCCAATTCTTTAAACAACAATCAGATACAGGGCAGGGACTGCCCGTAGGGCCTGCTGGACATACTCCGCTGGGAGATGGATGAATCAGGAAGCTTACCTACTTGTAGGTGAGTAGTTCACACTTCTATAGAAGAAGAATGTAAAGGGTTATTTCTTCTTCCTTATTTTTTTCAAAGTCTTATTCATTTTAGTTTTTTTGTATTCAACCTTTTTTCAGTTTATTGGCCACAATATTTCCGAAAATGTTTTTTTAATTTCTGAGAATTTTTTTATAGTTAAGATTAATTTCAAAAGATAGTAATGACATGTTTTCAAGAGCAGCCGTCAACATAATGCTTTTTTGATCCCAATTGTATTAATTCGATATAACCTTCCAGAGAATGGATGATTTCATTCACACGATCGAAGCTTTCACATTTTTGTCACCTGGATACTTTCGTACTCAGGTAACTTAATCTTCTATATGGGTAGGTTTGCTTGAAAAAATCTTAATTACCTAATTTTTGAAACTCATGTGAAGAAAAGATTCCATCTCTTTAAAAAATGAAAATTTACAAGGAAAGAAATGCAAGAACGCTTATGATTTCAATGCTGAGATGAATTGAAAAATATTTGTATATCACATCAGAACTAGGAAAAAGAGGCGAAATCATGAGGGGGACTAGCTATACTGGGACATTCCTTAACAAACTTAAGAAAAGAGAAATTTTAGTCCTTCTAATTATCTTGGCCATAGGCTTGTTTTTACGGACATGGAGGTTAGAAAGCACTCCAGAATTTTGTTTTGATGAAGGATGGCATTGTGATATTGCATTGCACATGCATAAAGGGGAAATTGCTGTCTCGTATGGACGACAAAGTTCCCCATTTTTTGATAATCCTTCCCTCTTCATGTTTTTCTTGTCAGTGACTTTTTTACTTTTTGGGTTCGGAATTTTGCAAGCAAGAATATTAGGAGTATTATTTTCAATGCTTGTGATCATGGCAATCTATTTTTTTACTAAAGAAGTGTATTCAGATAGGGCGGGCATGATAGCCGCATTGCTTATCTCACTTGATTATTTTATGGTCTTTTTTGGCCGTAAAGCGTTGTTGGACAGCCCCGTTGTATTCTTCATGACATTAGCCTTGTTTTTATTAATTAAAGGTTATAAAGAGGATAGTAATAAAAAACTCGCTCTATCAGGTTTAAATATGGGGCTTGCTGTCATAACCAAACATCCAGCGATATTGGTCTTTTTAATATTACCTCTATTTCTCTTCTTAATAGAGAAAAATTTCCACTGGATAAAAACCAAAAGGTTTTGGATGATTATCGTTATTGCGTTGATTCCAATCTTCGCATATATTATAATTGGAATGATTGTATCTACTCCCGATATCTTTATTGAAAGTTCATTAACTCACCTACGACGTCCTCCTGAAGGTCTGCCACCAATAGAGTTTTGGCAATGGTTATTTCTTTGGGATAAGTGGCTTTTTATATCTTTGATAGGAATGATTTATTCACTAATCAAAAGAGAGAAAAGTGATATAATTCCGGTTTTATGGGCTTTGACAACAATTGCCTTGTTTTCAGCAATTCAAGTAAGACACAATAATTATACAATAGAAATAATACCCCCCCTAGCTATTCTTGCAGCTCGATTTTTGGCTGATTTAACTTTAAGTGAAATTCCAGGTGAAATGAGTCTATACAAGATCTATGCTGCTATTATGAAAGAGAAGAAATTTTATACTCCTTTTGTAATAGCGCTCATTATCTTATTTTCAGTCTATGAATTGAATAAAAACATTAGGATATTACAAAGAAATGAAATAACACCACAATTAGTCGCGGAATACTTGAATGCAAATACGGAGAAAACAGACATTATTCTCGTAAATGCAGCTATCGGTGTATTATCCAAACGAATCTTTGTGGATTTTCACTTTTATGAAGGAATTTACTGGATAAGGGAAATGGAGATAACTATTATTGTGATTGATGAACATTGGAGAGACGCATGGGGGGTACCTGAAGAATTAAAACAGTTCTTAGACACCCAATGTGAATATGAAATTACCATAAAAACTGCTGAAATTTGGAGAGTGTAATTAAATCCATGCCTGGAAAAAATCTTATAGAAAAACAAAGTAGAGCATATCTACGTTTTTTGCACAATTTGGATTAAAAAGAACAGGGATGGGCTAATTGCATTTTTGCGAAAGGAGTGGAAATAGAGTCAACAGTATACTTTAACCTAAGACATTCCGTGCGTGACGGGTTGCCCAGCAAGTAGATGTGGTTGATTCCTTGCTGGTGATTAATGGGAGGTTTTCCAAATAAAAGCAAATTTGTCGGAAAAAACATTATTGTTAATCACAGGAATTTTTCCTCCTTTTATTGGCGGTCCTTCAACTTATGTTTTCAAGGTTTCAAAAATGTTAGCTGAAAATGGAATGAAAGTAAGAGTCTTAACGTATGGTTCCCCTGCTTTTGAAATTATAAACGATGTAGAAGTGTATAGAGTTCCTATTCCATTTTTTAATTCTGTGGTTGCTCTTTTTTTCAGGATTTTTATTGCAACTATCAAAGCAGTTATCTTAGGAAAAGATTGTGATTTGATATTCATTCATGATCCATTTCTGGCAGGAATTCCTGGATTTTTTGCAAAAAA
>JAECRX010000153.1 GCA_016292335.1 Candidatus Sifarchaeum subterraneum
CTACTGAGACTACGCAAGGCCTAGTAATCTTCCGTAAGCCACGAGGCGAAGCATCGCCCTCGGTGACGAGGCGAGAACACAGAGGAAAGCTGGAAGCCCTTCACTTCAGGGAGGGGAGGAAGTCACACGTACCTACTCATCCTAAAGAGAAGAGGCAATATCTATCTATTTGTGTAGGATGTTTATAGTTCTTTCTAACTCAAATCTCCAAATCTTTGATCGCTCTTTGAAAACTTTTCTCAACTGAAAGTATAAAGAACTTTCTAAACGAGTCTCATGACTGACAGATTTTTGGGCTTGAAAACCCGTTTTTTGGTATAAATTTCTATTTTTTCTTATAAACTTTTCTTTATCGCGCGAATTCGCCCTATTTTCCTGCACTTCTCATTATTTTTTCGTTTGTATTATCCATATCTTTTTATATCAGTTTTTGGTATATTTAATTCAATATTATGCCTAAATATCTCTGATGGGGGGCATTGACCGTGCTTTTCTTCATCTGTAAGAAGTTCAGGTTTGTTCAGTATCAAATTACTGATTTCACTGGAAAAAGTGAATACATCAAATTGGATTTCACAAGAAGGCGTGGGAAAAACATTTATAAGATGATTCAGAAAGTTTTTAGGAAAAAAGATTCCAAAACCACTTAAGCTGGTTTTCAAGTTCCTTCAGAAGAAAATTTGCGAGTATTTACAAAATAGTTCCTGTATACCACTGAGAACAAAGATGCGGGCGATTTACGTCCAGCAAGTACGCCGCACCCTCCCAGAGGAGTTCTGTGCAGGGCGCATTCCTCAGACCGAGATCTTATAAGAAAACCAATAGCATTTTCAATGATATACAGCAGAAAAGGAGCGAGTAGGGCACGTGGTAGAGTTAACCGTACAAAAAATGAAGAAAAAAACGCAGGACGGCAGATCACACATTTGATTTTCTCTTCAGATATTCACAGCCTTGAGACTCAAACACAATCACATTGTAATCACAAGGGGCATCAAACGAACCAAACATAAGCAAAAACATATATGAACACAAATCCTAGTTCAATAACATCATCAAAGGTTTTTACCAAATCCGTTTCAAGAAAGCCTGGTCCTCCAGGATGTGGAGTATGTCAGATCTCTACGATGGTAAAAAACTTTCGACAGGGGACAAAATACTTGAAAAAGCTTTTTGACAGAATTTTAATTGCTAATCGCGGGGAAATTGCTGTACGTCTCATAAGGGCATGTAAAGAGTTAGAAATAGAGAGCGTGGCTATTTGCTCAGAAGTGGATAGACATGCGCCGCACAGCTGCGCGGCAGATAAGGTGAAATGCATTGGAAACGAAACTCTTACGGACAGTTATTTGAATACGGATAAAATTATCACCACAGCCCTAGAAATGAAGTGTGATGCAATTCATCCTGGCTACGGCTTCCTTTCAGAAAATACTGACCTTGTTGAGATGTGTGAAAAAAACGGGATAAAGTTCATCGGCCCCACTAGTGAGGCCCTCAGGAATTTTGGTAATAAGAACGTAGCTAGAAAACTCCTGAAGAGCGAAGGAGTGCCAATCATACCTGGTACTGAGGACAAACTTCGAGATCTCGAAGAGGCCAAACGTGTCGCTGGCTATATCGGATATCCAGTAATGATTAAAGCTTCATTAGGAGGCGGAGGACGGGGAACAAAAGTTGCATATAATGAAGAAGAACTCGCCAATGCCTTTAAATTGGCTCAATTAGAAGCAAAATCTGCGTTTGGTAGTGATGAATGTTATATGGAAAAATATCTCAAAGGAATACGTCATATTGAGTTTCAAATATTGGCAGATGAAGAAGGAAACATAATCCATTTAGGGGAACGGGACTGCTCTATCCAAAGGAGACATCAAAAACTATTGGAAGAAGCACCCTCGCCAATCATGAATGAGGAATTAAGAGTGCAAGTAGGGGAAATTGCTATCCGAGCTGCAAAAGTAGGAGGATATACTAACGCAGGAACTGTTGAATTTCTATTTGATGAAAATAAAAACTTCTACTTTTTAGAAATAAATACTCGTATTCAGGTTGAGCATCCAGTCACAGAAGCAGTAACAGGAATAGATTTAGTAAAAGAACAGATCCGTATAGCTGCTGGAGAATCATTACGATATTCTCAGGATGACGTTAAAATACGAGGCCATGCCATAGAATGTAGAATCAATGCAGAAGATCCTTGTGCAAGTTTTATACCATGCCCAGGTAAAATAGTATACTATCACGCCCCAGGTGGACCTGGCATCCGTATAGATAGCGCCATGCGGAGTGGTTATTCTATCCCGCCATTTTACGATTCTCTAATCGCTAAATTAATTGCTTGGGGCGAAAATAGACAAGAAGCTATCATACGTATGAAACGCGCTTTAGACGAATATGAAATAGAAGGCGTAAAAACTACAATTCCCTTTCATAGAGAATTACTAGAGAACGAACGGTTTATAAACGGAGAGATATCAACAGAATTCGTTGAAAATGAATTTATTTTTAGTGGCCAAGAGTATGACGAGTATAAAGAAGTAGCAATTATCTCTGCGGTTCTTTCCACATATTTAAATCAGAATCAGGTATATAGACTCCCTTTCAAAGAGAACTACTTTCCATCGTCATGGAAATTAATGGGACGACTAACAGAGTTTCCAGATAGGAAAGAATTACAAAAAAGGCGGTTGGTCGGAAAATCAATGTCTATCTGGAGTATAATGAGAAATTATCGCACTTATGCACGTCTTAGACCATAAAGTGAGACAATTTTTTTCAACTTGCTTTTAAGACTGTACGTATACTTGTTAAGAACTTCAGAAGGAGATATCATAGGAAACGTCGCGATTCATCTACCCCCTGAAGGAAGGAGCATTCTCGCTTGTTTTGGTGTAAATTGAGAATTTTAGATGAGATAAAAAAGCTAATTTACTTATTGCATTGTATTTTTTGTCAAATAAGCCACAGCACATAACAGTCTTCACCATTAGGGTAATATCCTCTAATAATTTTCTTTTTTTTGAAACCAAGTTTCTTGTAGAGGTTCAGGGCGGGAATATTTGAGACTCTAACCTCAAGTTTGATTTGATGGATATTTTTTTCATTAAATTTTTTGGTGAGTTCTTTCATTAACGCCGTTCCAATACCTCTCCGTCGAAATTCGGAGTCAACAGCTATCGACATGACGTGGCCGTATTTACTAATCTGGATATAACGAATTTGTCCCACGATAAAGCCGATAATTTCCTCATCTTCATTTTCTGCCACGAGAAAAATGGAGTTTTTTAAGTAGTTTACAAGAGTTAGAAAATCATTTGGTTCTAAAAAAGATCTTTTTTCAATTTCATAAACAGCAGAGAGATCTTCTTCTCTTATATATCTTATTTTGAAATTATAATCCATTTGATTTTCTTTTTTCATACATTTATTTGAAATTTTTGACACCTGCAATTGATCTTTATAAATATCCCCTCTACATTTTTCATCACTTTGAAACAATTCTAAATGAAAATAGTTATTTAGTTTGTATGCAAAATACATTTGAAAATCTAAGTTTATCTTCTTGTATGGTAATTGACTCATTTGTGATGTGATTTACTTGACTGAAATAGTTGAAAAAGAAGGTATTGACCCAGAAAAGCTTGAAAAGTTACAAGATCTCCTACAAGATCTTGAGAGATCAACAGACCTTGAAGGATGCGCTGTTGTGACAAGGGAGGGAATGCGGATTGCATGTTCTGTCAGTACAGAGATGGATGCTGATGTTTTTTCTGCAATATCAGCTGTAATGAATAACTTAGGAGACATGACTATAGATAAAATGGCACATGGAGGATTACAAGAAGTGATTGTTTCCGGCACAAGTGGTTTCACTCTCCTAACAAATTGCGGAAAAGATCGTATGCTCGTAGGGGCAAGTAGAAAGACAATACGTCTTGGGTTCTCGATTCACACGTTAAGAAGAGCTGCCCAGCGAATCATGGAATTGCTAGAGTAAACAACCTTCTTTTCTTCTGAAATTAACTCTTTCTAGAAAAAATGAAATAATTCTCAACAATATGCATTTGGAGATAACCTCTCCCTTCCAAAGACCTTTAAATATCATTTCGAAGCCCTAAAAAGTAAGTGATTTAGCGATGTCTTTTCTGTCGAAAAACTTGTGCCAAATCCGAAATCTGATGTGAAAATGATGGCCTAGGGGAGGTTGCTTTCAAATCCCGAAACCCACAAAGAACCTTAATAGTTATATATATAAATCAAAAGAATTAGCTATACTTAAGAAATCCTTAGGTATGGGCTGACATCCCTTTACGTCTATATCTTACCGCGTGCTAATCTCTACCTCGACAATAGAGACCTGAAAAAGATCTCTGTGCCGAAAGGGGGAGATTCCCGACTGGAATGAAGTATGTAGTGGCTTGGATGTGCCTCTATACGGGTGACGGGCCAACTTAGGGATACTTCAGCCAGATGAGCTATTATAGAGCTTTAGAGTATATAAAGGTAACAGCATGGAAGACTTAAACTTAGGGCCGGAAATTTTGCAAAAGCTTCTGGATAGAGGATTCAAGAATTTGGAGTCCTTATCCATAGCATCGGCAAAGGAAATAAGTGAAACAATTGGGATTGGTGAAAAGAAAGCACAAAAAATCATAGATA
>JAECRX010000154.1 GCA_016292335.1 Candidatus Sifarchaeum subterraneum
CTAGTAGATGTGGCAAGACCAGGAGACAGAGTAAAAATCACAGGAATATTACGCTCAGTTCCTGGTTTCACACGGCAAAGAGGAAGACTGGCGACATTTAAGATTTTTCTAGAAGTTAATTATGTGGATATATCAGAAGTTGAAGCCGAAAGAATTGAAATTAGCAAAGAAGAAGAAGAAGAAATTCTAAAATTATCCCAAGATCCGTGGATCCATCAAAAGATCATCAGATCGATCGCACCCAGTATCTATGGCTATGATCATGTGAAAGAGGCAATTGCGCTTCTGCTATTTGGTGGATGCCAAAAGAGCTTCCAGATGGAATGAAAATTCGAGGAGAACCAAACATTTTGCTTGTTGGCGATCCTGGTACTGCCAAAAGTCAAATGCTCCAATATGTTTCAAGAATTGCCCCTAGAGGGCTCTATACTTCTGGAAAAGGCACAACGGCAGCTGGACTTACAGCCGCTGTTTTAAGAGATTCGGAAACGGGTGATTTTTCTCTTGAGGCAGGTGCCCTTGTACTAGCTGATAGAGGTATCGCATGTATCGATGAATTCGATAAAATGAATCCTGATGATAGAGTCGCCATACATGAAGCGATGGAACAGCAAACAGTAAGTATTGCCAAAGCAGGCATTATTTCAACATTAAATGCAAGGACGGCAATATTAGCCGCTGCAAATCCATCGTTGGGACGATATAATGAATATCAAACTCCTACCGAGAACATCAATCTCCCAGTCACAATCCTCTCAAGATTTGACCTTCTATTTATTATAACAGACAAACCCGAAAAAGAAGCTGATAAAAGAATGGCTGACCATATTATTAAACTACACAAAGACAGAGTAGTTCCCGTTGAAGCTCCAATTCAAGTAGATCTGTTAAGAAAATTTGTCAGTTGGAGTAAGATTACTGTTTTCCCAAAACTATCAACGGAAGCTGGCGATAAATTGGAAGAGTTTTATCTGGAAATGAGAGCTACTGGTGAGGCAGAAAATGCCCCTGTTCCAATAACTCCAAGACAATTGGAGGCGTTAGTAAGATTAGCGGAAGCAAGAGCAAGAATGGCACTCCGTGAAGAAGTCTCAGCTGCTGATGCTGAGGCTGTTGTACGTTTAATGAAAGAATCCTTAAGGCAAGTTGGTTTGGATCGAGAAACTGGGTTAATTGATATTGACAGGATTGTGTCAAAACCAAAGAGCTTGAGAGACAAATTAACTGTTCTTTTGGATGTCATTAAGGAGTTGGAAAAAGAATTTGAGGGAGACCCGGTTCCCATTGATAGAGTGCTAGAAAGTGCTGAAGAACGCCATTTAGACAAATCATTTGCACAAAAGGCCATCGAACAATTGAAAAGGGAAGGCTCAATCTACGAACCGAAACCGGGTTATGTGAAAAAAGCTTGATTGTGTGTCCAAATTGATTTTTTCCATGCTTGATACCATTGCTGAAAGAGTCATCCAGATAGAAAAAGAAAAGGAAATCTTTAGTAGAATCCTTAAGGAATCAAAAGACATAAAGTTAGATAATTTAACCGCGTCCATTCAAGATAATTTACTTGAAAAAAAATTCGCTAAAAGAGTATATCCTACAGATCTTTTTGGCCTTAAGACAATAGGTATCGATGGGGGATCGGTTTCACACACATTTCACATCTTGGATATAGCAATTGCTAGAGCTGTTGCAGTAATATTTAGTTTTGTTGATCGATCGAAACCATACGTTGAATATTTTCCAAATGAACACCCTGCCCCAAAAATTCAGGTGAACATGAATCCCATGTCTCGATCAGACTTTGGGGCATTTTCATCAATTTTAAGAACAAAAATAGAGTTGGAAACGGCAATTGAAGTAATAGATAGCTTTTCTGCAGATATTATTCTTTTAGATGGATCAATTGTACCTCAACCCGCAAATAAGAAGGCTATATCGCATCTTGTACATAATAAATACAAGAATATGATCCAAACATATGAAAAGCTTTATCGTAAATGTGAGAGCACGGGTATACTATTGGTTGGAGTAATAAAGGATTCTAGAGGAAATCGGTTCATGGAAATTTTATCAGAGTGCTTACCAGTCTTACTGGAGCGAGAAGAATTACAAAAATTGCTCTCAGTGGATTATAGAAAAATACTAAATTTCCTAAACGATACGGACTTCTTATACAGGTTTCTTGATGTCAATGAGCGTTCATTGATATTTCGCTACTCAAAAACTCCCTCAACCCATCCTACTCTCATGGATGTTGACCAAGAATGGTGGAATGCAATTTACGCATTTTACTTAAAAACTGTTGAATTTGATACCCCTTTAAGAATAGAGTTCCTCACTAAGTCCGATCCAATCAAGATCGCAGATAAAGTCGCTTCAATTATATTGCCTCTTAGTAATGCAAACCCCGAATATGGCATTCCATCTGTTATCATAGAGGCGGATGCAAGGGCGAAACTCCTTGCTGTAGATTTAAAAATTGTCCAAGAGGAAATAGCGAATAAAATAGGTTATCCGAGTTCATTTTTGAAAATGCGACGTGAAAAAAGGATTTTCAAATAGATCAAGATGAATTTTAAATTTCAGATACGTTTAATTATACAATTTCTTCCTACTACAAGCATTGTAGAGCATTTTGATAGTATTATGTGAAATCGTTCAACTGTAGCTGTCCTTTTTTCTTTTGTTTGATTTTTTCCTTTTCTAACTTATCAACTTCTTCTAAAGAATCAATATGTTCTTCCGAATCTTCAATTTCTCGAAAAATTGGCCTGCCATATTCTCCATCGAAACCTGGTAATACGATTATATCTCCTTTTCTAACTTTGAGTATTGCGTCAACTATTTCTTTAGAAGAGATTTCCAACATTTCCTCTTCTGGAATTTCTAGCATTATTTTATATTCATTTCCAAATTTATTGACCATTTTAAGATATTCGGCCCATACTGTCTTAGAAAAAGGGCTTTTTATCCCGATTGTTGATGAAATAATTTCTGTGAGAGGAATAAGTCTTTTGAATGGAATGGAATTTTCGGGCAAAAAGTCCTCCTCTCGATCTGCTAATTCTTTTACTCGTTGTAAAACACCTATTGTCATTTTTTTTCCACAGACAGGACATTTATTTCCGAGTTTCATAGATTCTTTTGGAGAAAGACACACAGAACTGTGTTCATGCCCTTTTTTACCTTTTCTGTGCCCAGTAAAATGATATTTACCATATGAAGGATCGACTTCAATTGTCATTACTAAATCTTTTTTACGAACCGCCTCAACGATTTTGAAATATGTAAGATTTTCTAGATCTAAATCAAAAACGTTTGCTTCCCTACCCAATCTGTGAACCCACGGTGAATGACAATCAGAATTAGAAATTAGCGTATAATTATCTAAGGAACTTAGCCTCCAATTCATTTGAGGGTCAGATGATAATCCAGTTTCTAGGGCATGAATGTTCTTTAACTGGTCTTGGTAACAATCTTTCAAACTATCAAAGCCTCTTGCACCCAAAACACCAAACCATGAAGTCCAAATGTGTGCAGGAATCACTTCATTGTCTTTGCTGATCCCAAGTACTATTTCTACAAGTTCTGCAGGTGGCAGATGCAGGTCTGGTCTTGCATCACTTTCAAGATTACCAAACTTCGATAATTCATCGTTTATTTGCGAAGCGATTTCCAAGTTAGGAGTAAAAATAACGTTATGTATTTGTTTTTTCGACCCTTCAAAATCGAATATATTGTTGACCTCGCCGGTCATGGTAAAATAAACGTCTCCAAAATTCTTGTCTTTATGAATAAACATGCCTGTTTCATCGATTTCATCTAACTTGGTTTGTATTTCATTTAGCCAAGCTGGATGGGTAAAGTCTCCAGTGCCAATGATATCTAACCCTTTGATTATCCCATAACGTGCTAAGTTTTCAAAATCCATTTTCTCACTTGTTGCCTGAGAAAATTTGGAATGAATGTGCAAATCAGCAAAAATATAATCCATTTTCTTTTCCTTCTGATTAAAAACCTTTGATCATTTCTTTTCTGTGAACTACCCCCCCTCTCGGATGGTGTCTTCTTGCGAAATTTGATAAAATAGCCTCAGTCAACTGATATTCGGTCATCTGTAGTATTCGGTAGTTTTATAGCTACAAGCCTCATAACTTCATCCTTCTTCGCTTTAACCCAATGTACTTCTTTTGGCTCAATAATTACGACATCACCTTCTTCAACTTCAAATTCTTCTCCATTTACAATTAACATTCCTGGCCTCAAGATATAATAAAATTCTGTGGCTTTTTCGTGATAGTGGGGGTCGACTTTTCCTGATACAGGAATTTCTACCAAGAAAGTTCCTAAACTATCTATTGACGTTTTTAATGGATGATGAATTAAGGTTGTTCTCGTGTATCCTTTCCTCTGTTCCGGTTTTTTTGTTTTAGATCGAACCAATTTCATTAAATTTACCTCTTAAATAATTTCAAAAAGATCATGAACAAAAGTTTTGTTAACACAAGCTTTTCGAGTCATAAAATAGTGTTTCGGTGCAGAGTTTTTAGAACCCCTTCCTGAGGTTTTTAAGGGAAAAAGGCGGGGGTTTGAACTAGTGGTAGGGCATTTCCGATGGATAGTTGCCCCTGATTTCTGAATTTTTACAAGAATTTTGCTTTCAAAAAGGAGACATAACTAATAATATCCAAAGAAAAAAAATATTAGGAGAATCTGTAGTAGGCGGAAAGACCAAACATAGAATCTCTTTTGTCGATCTTCATCAGCTGTTTTCATTTGAAATTGCTAAAAATGGTTGTTTAAATTAGTCATTTTGAAGAAGGGGCAATTTAATTGGCTTCATGGAAAAAGATATGTAAAATAGCGGTAGATTCTTTAACCATATAGTATTTTCAGTAGCTCTACAAGCTTATCGTCTCTCCATCTAACTAGTTCTTCCCTTGATTTGGCCTTGACAAGCTCCGTTTGCTTTACGCCTTCAATCACTTTTTTCACTCCTGAATAAGGTAGTCTTGTCCATGTTTCCTCGCTTTCTAACACAGTTTCAATTACTGGCCCAAGATGGTCGAGAAAATATTTTAGTCCACCTTCTCCTCCTCCCAAGTGATAAATCAAGTTGGATCCCGCTATGGCCCAGCGGATACCAGGTCCTGCGTAAACCGCCTTGTCAACATCCTCTACACTAGCTATTCCTTTATCCACCAAGTCAATTACTTCCCTATATAACGCAAAAGCCACTCTGTTTACTATGAACCCAGTCACTTCTTTTTTAAGCACCACTGGAACTTTTTTTAACTTCAACATAAGCTCATAAGTTGTTTCGATCATTTTTTGAGAAGTTTGTTCTCCGGGAACTAACTCTACTAATGGTATCAAGTGAGGTGGATTGAAGGGATGGGCAATTAAACATCTCTCTGGCTTCTTTGTCACTTTTTGGATTTCAGTCATGAGAAGAGTTGATGTACTGCTCGCTAAAATAGTATCTGCTGGAGCTTGCTCATCCATTTGCTTGAAGACACTTTTTTTAACTTCATACTTCTCAAAAACTGATTCCTGAACGTACTGAACGTCACCTACCGCTTCAGATAAGTTTGTAGTTGGCTTAATCCTCTCAAACGCTGGTTCCACATCTTCTCTCTTCATAAGTTCTTTTTCTCCTAAGAAGTTTAGTCCGGACTTTATCTTTTCAAGCGCTTGGTTAAGGATCTCTTCTTTCACATCATACAAATTAACTGGGAATCCCCTCATGGCGAACAACGTTGCCCAACTGTGCCCTATGAGGCCCGCACCAACACACGCAACCTTTTTAATTTCCATTTTCTTTCCTCCTTGTATCTTTAACTTGACAGCTGTTTCTTTTTAAGTTTATGCGTTCCCATCCTCTGTTGCAATCCAGCACCTATCCCCAGTCTTTTTTGCTTTTTCTCAACTATTTTTTTATGAAATTTCAAAGAGTTAAGTGAAAGTCTCCATTCCAGATTTTTACGATAATCCAATAATGTATATGTTTCAACTTATTCTTCATTCTATTTCTCTTTTTTTCCGCAATAAAAATTTTATCATCTACCTCGCAAGAGGTCCCCATCCTATAGGGTTGGGATGAATTGGGGTAGTGTAGTGGTTGGTAATTCACTTGACTAAAAACTAAAGAAACCACCACACTACCAAAGACTATATGTATGTTCGTGTTTAAGTAAATAAATAGTGGTAATTCACTTGATTACAAGAACCTTCAAATTCAGACTGTATCCTACAAAAGAGCAAGAGAATATTTTCACTCAATGGCTTACTACATGCCGTATTTTGTATAATAATGCACTTGCCGAACGAAAGAACGAATGGGCAAATAACAGAGTAGCTGTTACCTATAACGATCAAGCTGATCAACTGAAAGAAGACAAAAAGATCAAGCACTTTTTGAGAGCGGTTCATTCACAAGTACTTCAAGATGTGCTGAGAAGGCTTGATAAGGCGTTCAAAAACTTTTTCAGAAGAGTCAATAAGGGGGAAAAACCAGGTTATCCACGATTCAAAGGAAAGAACAGATACGACTCCTTTACCTATCCACAAAGCGGGTTCTCTATCGATTACGATGTTAAAAAGCTCGTCCTCTCGAAAATTGGCGGTATTAAAATCAAATTACACAGACGAATTCCTTCTGAAGGAGTTATCAAGACCTGCACGATCAAACGGGATGTGGATCAATGGTATGGATGCTTTTCAGTCGAC
>JAECRX010000155.1 GCA_016292335.1 Candidatus Sifarchaeum subterraneum
ATCTTGATTTCTGCATGCATCAATACTCTAAATCTGATAATATATATATTTTTTATATGTTATCAAAATGAAGATTCTATAAAAGATTGGAAAATTTGTTTTTTTCACATTCCAACAATGGTGGACTCCTCTAGGAGTGATAGTTTGAGTATATCCAAATAATTTGAAAAATCCAATGTTGGACCACTACTTTTTGTTACATAGTTTTTATGATACATTTTCTTTTCCAAGAAGTATCCGATTTTTGCCGAAGTAATATTATATCATAATTTTTGTGAAACCAAAAGGCTTATATACAACTTAGGTTCTATAATATCATAGAAAATATGAATCATAGAAAAAATGAAAAAAAGGAGATCTGATTAAAAATGGCTAAAAAGAAAGGAAATAACAAAAAAGAAATGAAGAAAAAAGTTGAAGAGGCCCTTGAATCTTTGGGAATTGATAAAGATATAATCTCTGAAACAAGAAAAACAGAAACCGGAATTTATAATTTAGTGGTTGCTTTTTCTGAAAAAATGAAAGATATGGAAGAAAAAACAAAAGTTCAAGAAATAACAGACAGACAAGGAGAAGAAATAATAAAATTTGTCCAGGTATCAAAACTCCAAGAAAAAATCTTGAACACCCTTCAAATAACCGGAAAAATAAGATTCAGTGAATTAGCTGAAGAAATAGATATACCTAGAAATCACTTAGGAAATGAACTCATAAAGCTGATAGACAAAGGGCTAGTGAAAAGAGATCATGTAAGCCAAATAGAATCTTGGTATAGCCTAGCTTAAATCTTTTTTTTGTTACATATTTTTTATGAATTAAGTATAGTTTTTTAATTTTATAATTAGTGGTTATAACCAACTATTTTTATCGGTTATCTAATAGCGTGTTAGATTTTTTTGTCGGGAAAAAAATATCCTCAAGGGGTAAATATTGGGTGAATATCCTACTTTTTATTAAACTATATTCTTCATATCGTGCTTTTAAAATCACTCATAGGTGGCACAATAGTTCTGATACTGTCTTATACTTTAGGTTTTTCTTTTCATTTCAGTTTAGTGGCTATTTTTTATTCACTGATCGTTGGTTTCTTCAGCATTGGTCTTTCTGTTATATTATTTATGTTAGGGTTAAAACTTATAGGAACATCAAAAACAAGTGTAACATTTGCTACTTCCTCTCTATTTGGTGCACTTTTTGGTTTTGTTCTGTTAAAAGAGCCTTTTTCTGTCATTCAAATTCTTGCTGGTTTTGTTATGCTATGTGGCGTTTATTTATTGAGTAAGGAGAGTTAAATGTGTAAAACTGGATTTAGTGGTTTAGGAAACAGAAGAATTCTCAGTTTTAGACAAAACTTTACTTTGCTTTTGATTATCCCCTGAAAAATCAGATAAAGATTATACTTCCTTAAAAGGAGTCCCATATTTGTTTAGATGGGCAAAAGATTCGATTGATTTTCTGTGTCTCCTTTTTGGAGACTGATCTGTATACCCTACGGCAATAAGTGCAATAGTCTCAAGATCGTTTGGAATTTCAAGTAACTTTTCTACGGCTTCGGCAGAGAATGCGCCTATCCAACATGTACCAAGCCCAAGGCTTGTTGCCAAAAGGATCATTTGCTGACAAGCAATAGCTACATCCACCAAATACCATTTGCCGCTCCTTTGTTTCTCACCACATGCTACAAATATAGCACCAGCATCAGCAATAAACATTTGATTCATGGCAGCATATGCCAGTTTTCTTTTTAGGTCATCATCGATAACCACTATAAACTGCCAAGGCTGGCGATTACGTGCAGATGGTGACAATTGAATAGCTTTTAATAGTCTGAGGAGTGTTTCATGATCTAAAGGTCTTTTCAGATATTTACGGATACTTTTTCTTTTTTCGATTGTTTCAAAGACATCCATCACTATTCACCATCTCACGCGTGTGTATTGAGATCGGCCAGCGGCCTAAGTTTTCAAGGCTTCAGCGAAAGTATCCAGCTAAGGCCAACCGATCGATTATTTTGATGTACCTCTTATTTTTTCTTTAATAGTTGATATGAATTTTCTAAAGAATCCTGCTCTTTCGGAAGAATACTCAGCCCCTGGCGCTCTAGTTTCTTTGAAATTGTCCAAAAATTTTCTAAATCGTCCAATAAATTTCTCTTTTTGAGCTTTCTGAGCTGCAAACCCTTCATAGTAGGCAATATCTAAGAACTCAATGCATTTCTTCAATACCTTATCATATTTTTTTGTATAATCCGTTGGTGCAACTTCAAAGATTAATATAGAATCTTTTGAAAGGCCGAAAATTAAATTGAACTTATCAGATTTCAGTTCCTGTAAAGCCCCAGCGCCTAGTTCCTCACCAAATGATTCAATGGCAGATAAAAAACCTCCAGCCAGAGATTCATCCATCATGCCCAGCGAGCAAGACGCGGGGGAATGATCAATACACATAGAGTGGATAGGAATTCCATTTTTTTCGAGTAAAAAGATATGGTGCACGGTCATTTTTCGATACCCCATATTCTTTCATCTGAGTATGGAAATATAGGACAAAGAGATTTAAAAACATTTCAGAATACGATAGAAAAGACGCGATTCATATTCCTCTGAAGGGGGAGCATTCTCGCTTGATGTTTGTAAAAAGAAGAATAATTTCACAAAGGCATGGAGATGAAAATCATGAAAAAGACGGTTGTTGTTCCGTCTTATTTTACAGATGTAAAAAAATCCAAAGATCGCATCATTTATGACCATCCAACCGATGTGAATGGCCCTGAAACCCTCTCTCGTTTATTAGAAAGTTTCACAATTTTAAAAGATAAAAACTTTGACATTGTTATCATTGGAGTGCCAGACGATCCAGTCATTTCTTCAATAGTGGAAAAGCGTGTGGAAACGATTATTAAACCGTTTAAAGCAGATTACAAGATCATACACTTGTCAGTCTCCTTATTGAAAAAGCTACAAGAACGTTTTGAACAGCTAGGATTTTCTGACATGGCAAAACAAGTAAATCTCAGGGGCTATGCAAATGTGAGAAATATCTGCATTTTAATTCCCCATCTTCTTGGTTCTGATGTGGCAATCCTAATCGATGACGATGAAATCTTTACAGATGTAGATTTTATACGAAAAGCCACTGAATTTATCGGAGAGAAGTGGCAAGGACAGGAAGTTTGGGGCAAGGTAGGATATTATGTGTATGGAGGGCCGAAGGATTATAACCTTCCTGAAGAAAAAGAGTGGTGGAAAGTATTTTGGGGCAAGGCAAAAAAAATGAATGAGGCTTTTAAGATTCTAGATTCTGGCCAACGCCTAGTTCCCGCTAAATGGGGATTCGGTGGAAATATGGTCATTCACAGAAAAATTTTTGAAAATGTGGCCTTCGATCCCCACATAACTAGAGGAGAAGACATTGATTATATGCTAAATGCCAGAACTTGTGGATTTCAATTCTTTCTCGATACCGAACTGTATATTAAGCACCAACCCCCCAAATCGACTCCAAAAACATTTTTGGACGTGATGAACGTTGATATATTTCGCTTCACTTACCAACGTGAAAAATTGAAAAATTTCAATATTTCGGCCGACACCTTGCTACCTTATCCTGGAATTTTCTTGCAAGAAGATTTAGAAGCTCGTATCCTTCTAACAGCCCTCCTTTTGGAGATCGATAAAGACTTGAACAGGCTAGATCGTATTAAAAGTATCCAAGACCTCATTAATTATGCGAAAAATCTCAAGACTTCCCTGCCCAGTGCTCTAGAATATGCAAAAAAACACGCTCATACCTATGGCTCATTTCAGAAAAACTGGGTCAAATTTATGCAAGGCATAAAAGAGGATACAATGCTAAAAAAAATGATTGAAGAAGGCAGTTAACTGCGCTGACGTTCCATCTGGATCATTCGTACTACTTGTTCAGCTAAACCTTTGGGCAGTCCTAGGACATTTAAAATCTCTTCTTTTGTTAACTCTTCCAATTTTCGTCCATTGTTTAATGCCCACTCCGTTACATAGACGAGTCCGCGTGTTGCGACTACCGTATCTGGGTTTAACGACATACTGTTGATTCCAGACTCCACGATGAAGGCTGCAATGCTTGGAAAGTCTGACGGTGCTTGTCCACATATTCCGATCTTTTTTCCCTTCTCATTGGCTACTTTTATTACTCGTTCTAACATGCGCTTGACTGCTTCATCTCTCTCATCGAAGATATGGGCTACCAACTCGCTATCCCTATCCAAACCAAGTGTTAACTGAGTTAAATCATTAGATCCAATGCTGAAGCCGTCTATCACTTCAGCGAACTCCTCAGCTAAAATCACATTGCTTGGAATTTCAGCCATGACATAGACCTCTAATCCGTCTTCTCCCTGCACCAGACCATCTTCTCTCATCACTTCGATGACTTTTTTTGCTTCTTGCGGAGTTCTCGTAAATGGAAGCATAACTTTGGCATTTTTAAGCCCCATAACTTTTCGAACTTTATTGAGGGCTTTACACTCAAGAGCAAAGGCATCTTTATAGTCAGGAGAATAATAGCGGCTAGCGCCTCTCCAGCCGATCATGGGATTATTTTCCTTAGGCTCATAAAGTTCACCGCCGATGAGGTTAGCGTATTCGTTAGTTTTGAAGTCGGACAAGCGGACAATAGCATCATTAGGATAGAAGGCAGCAGCGATTCTTGCGACCCCTTGAGCTAATTTATCAACGAAATAATCGGCCTTATTCTCGTAGCCAACAGTTTTTTCTTCGATAAGTCGGACTAATTCGCGTATCTCTTTCAGTTGAGAGGCAGCTTTTTCAGGTTCTGCCTTATACAATTCATCGATAAGAGTAATGGCATGTTTAAATTTCGGATAATCAAGGAGCGCTTTTGGATGGAACAGAATATGGCTGTTAATGATAAATTCTAAGCGGGCTAGGCCAACGCCATCTTGAGGTATTTGTCCTTTTACGAAGGCGGTTTCTGGGATACCGACGTTCATCATGATTTCGGTTTTAGTTTTTGGAAGTTCAGCCAAGTTGATCTCTTCGACTTCATATTTTTTGAGGCCTTTGATGATGCGGCCAATGCCTTCACTGCAGTCGACAGTAACGTCCATGCCATCTTTTAATACCTTAGTAGCGTTGAGAGTACCGATAATGCAGGGAAGTCCGAGTTCTCGTGATACGATAGCCGCGTGACTGGTTCGTCCTCCGTGTTCAGTGATGAGAGCTACAGCAATGCGCATGGCAGGTTCCCAATCTGGGTTAGTTTGTTCTGTAACGAGGATTTCGCCAGGTTTAAATTCGTTGAGATGTGCTACGTCTTCTATGACGTTAACAGGCCCCTGACCTATCATATTGCCTACGACTTCTCCAGTAAGTATAATTTCATCTTCAGAAACAGGTTCAATCAATCTATATATTCGCAATACATTAACGGCTTTAATTGCGTGGACAGTCTCCGGGCGAGCTTGGACGATATATAGGTTACCAGTAACGCCATCTTTTGCCCATTCAATATCCATGGGACGGTCGTAGTGTTCTTCGATTTGCACGGCCCATTTAGCTAATTGAATTACTTCTTCATTTGAAAGAATAAATTTAACTTGATCTTCTGGGGGGACGGGGATTTCGACAGCACCTCCATGTTTTCCATACACCAGTTTCACGTCTTTATTGCCGAGTTGTTTATCGATAACGGCATTATAGCCCAATTTTGTGGTAGGTTTAAAGACGTAGAACTGGTCTGGGGTTACACGACCTTGTACGACATATTCGCCGAGACCCCATGATCCTGTGATGTAAACAACATCTCTGAAGCCAGAATCGGTGTCAAGAGTGAAAATAACCCCGCTGGAGGCAAGATCAGAACGAGCCATTTGCTGTACACCGACAGAAAGCGCCACAGAGAAATGATCCAATGCATTAATGATCCGTTTATGATATGCCGCTTTTTCCAAGTCGCCTTGTTTTTCAGCTTCTAGGGCTTTGAGGCGTTGTAGTTGCATTTGGTCTTCGCGGTAAGAGATAGCCCGGTCAGTGAAGAGGCTTGCAAAGCATTCTTTTGCTTTTTCGAGGATATTGTCTTCTCTAGATACGTTGAGGAATGTTTCCTGTTGACCTGCGAATGAAGCCTCTGGTAGGTCTTCAGCAGTTGCAGAGGATCGAACTGCACAATCGACATCAGTAGTACCAAGTCGTGCGTTCAGTTTTCTGTAGGCGTCAATGATAGCTTGTTTAATATCCTCTGGTATTTCTGATTGAATGATAGCTAGGCGGATTTTAGCTCCCACCTCTTGAAGTGTTTCGATGAACTGTTTTTGTTTTTCTTGGAAGACGTCCTCAAGTAATTTGACTTCGCCGAAATCTTCATCGGCTTCAGCCTGCTTAATTTTCGCCTCTACATCTTCTTTAGCAGCAAAGGCTTCCTGAACTTTTTTAATTTCTGAAGCAATGAAGTCTTTAAGTCCTGTAGATTCTATAAATTTTCGATAAGCGTATGATGTGACTGCAAAACCTGGGGGTACTGGAACATCAACTTTTTTGGTCATCTCACCGAGGCTGGCATTCTTTCCACCTACCAGAGCTAAGTCTTCGTTGGTGATTTCATCAAAGAAGAGGACGTAACGTGTCTCTCTATTTTTCATTTCATTCAAAATGGTTTCAGTCATGAAGGGTTTCCTCCGGGTGGTATGATGAAAGGAGAAACTCACTACCACAAAGATGAGGGAATGCAAGTGAGTAAGGTAAAGGAGGGATCTAAGTAGTATATTTCTAAATTCATATTAGATTTTTGGTTTTATACTGATAGCTTATATCTCTGAAAAGACGTCAATCAGTTACATTTATAAAAATAAGGCGAAAACAAAACTTAAGAAGATCAGTATGTATAATTTACACTTATTTCTTTTCAAAAAATAAGGAAATCATCTATATAATGGAAATTCATATAGAAACTGAAGATACAAATTGTAGAGATGATCCGATAATGAAAATTATGGTCAAAAAAGGAAAAATCGAAGAGGAACCAGCGGAAATAATTGTTCTAAGTCATTATGAAGATTTGAAGGAGCTAAAAGGTTCTAAGCACGTCGTTGATGTGGCGTTAAATGGTGCAATCACGGAATTAGTTGAAAGTAAGGATCTCAAAGGAGAATTAAATGAGATAAAAGTGATTTATACTCATGGGCAAATCCCCTCAAAGCGTGTTCTTTTAGTGGGACTTGGTAAAAAAGAAGAGTTGACTCTTGACAATGTGAGACAAGCTTCTGGAAAGGCAATTGTTCATATTCGTGATATGGGGATAAAATCCTTTGTTACACCCCTACATGGATCTGATGAGTTAGCTAGTGATATTGTTGATTTAGCACAAGCTCTGGTAGAGGGATGTATTCTAGGTGTATATCAATTTACCGAATACAAGACTGAGGATCTAGATAAGATAAAGGAAATTGACGAATTCATATTAATTGAAGAGGATGAAAGTAAAATATCTGAAATTCAACAGGGAGTTAAAGTCGGAGAAATTATTGCTAACGCTACATGCTTTACAAGGGATCTTGTGAATTATCCAGCCAATAAAGGCACCCCTACTTTCCTAGCAGAAAAAGCCAAGCAAATTTCTGATAAGCTTGGCCTCAAATGTAAAATCCTTTCAGAAAAAGACATGAAGAAACTGGGTATGGGAGCTCTGTTAGGGGTAGCACAGGGTAGTGATCAGCCGGCCAAATTTATCATCTTGGAGCACAATGCAGATAAAGAGGATTTAGATACTTTTGTCCTTTGCGGTAAAGGGATAACTTTTGACAGCGGAGGTATCTCCATTAAGCCTGCAAAAGGTATGGAAGAGATGAAAACCGATATGGCAGGTGCTGCAACAGTATTGGGAGTAATGAAAGCAGTTGGAGAACTGGAACTGCCTCTCCGTGTTGTGAGTTTGATCCCAGCTACTGAAAATTTGCCAAGTGGAAAGGCATACAAACCTGGAGATATTTTGAAATCCTATTCGGGCAAAACGATAGAAGTGATAAATACGGACGCAGAAGGACGACTTATTCTCGCTGATGCTTTGGGATATGCAGCAAAATATAAACCAAAAGCTGTAATTGATATAGCAACTTTAACTGGTGCATGTGTTGTCGCTTTGGGGCATCATGCGACTGGTATGATGGGAACAGATGATGAATTGATGGAAAAAATAAGCCAGACGGGAAAATCTACCAATGAAAGAGTTTGGCAGTTACCTCTCTTTAAAGAATATTACGAGCAGATAAAAAGTGACATAGCAGACGTTAAAAACGTTGGCGGAAGACCAGCAGGGGCCATAACTGCAGCAGCCTTTTTAAGTAAATTTATTGAAGGTTGTCCATGGGTACATCTTGACATAGCTGGAACCGAATGGACAGAAAAAGCCAAGCCTTATACTCCGAAAGGTGCTACTGGCGTAGGTGTTAGACTTTTGATTCATTTTCTTAGAAATATATCTGAAAACTAGGAAATTAGAGGAATGAAGTGAAAAAAACCTCTTTCATTTTCCTGCTGATGTCATTCAGAATTACCTGACGAAAAATGGAGATATGCACTTTTTAACTCATCAAAAGCGATTTTATGAAGATTAAACTCTTTTAAAAGAGGGTGTGTCATTTGCCGAAATGGATCCTTAAAGGAATTATTTTAGAGATGTCAGTATCGGTAAAACCTCAATATGCAGACGTTTAACAACAGGCTATTTTTTGGAACAATATAGAATTAACTATGGTGCCCCGTCTTATGTGAAGCATATGTCAGTTAAAACATCATCTGAGAAGGAAGAAGAAGTTATACTCCATTTCCTGGATATTAATGAACAAACGAGAATATCAATCCTCGACTCTAGTTATTTTCATGGCATCGATATCATATAGCTCGTATATGACGTGACTTCCTCCCCTCCCTGAAGTGAAGGGCTTCCAGCTTTCCTCTGTGTTCTCGCCTCGTCACCAAGGG
>JAECRX010000156.1 GCA_016292335.1 Candidatus Sifarchaeum subterraneum
AGCAACTAGTTAGAGAATGGATTGAAAGAGGAAAACATGACTTGGATGCTGCAAAAATTCTTCTTAGAGAGAGGGGGTATCTTGGTGTGGTTGTTTTTCATATCCACCAGGCTATTGAGAAATACCTAAAAGGTTATCTTATCCATAAGGGTTGGGAATTAAAGAAGATACACGACCTTGAATTACTTATAGCCGAAGCTATAAATTTCGATGTCGATTTTCAAAAATATCTTGATCTTGGCAGGAAATTAACTGCGTTATATTATGAAGAGCGTTATCCGCCGGGACCCATTACTTCTTACTCAAAAGAAGAAATAGAAGAAATGCTAGGGGTGGCAGAGGAAATTATAAACAAGCTGAAAGAAGGAATAGGATGATAAGAAGCAACCAACAGTGTATAACATGGTATATCTGGCTTTTTAATGGTAGTAGAAAAGGGATGTGTAAGGAATGATATCGATAAAGGAACCACAGCTTAAAATTAAATAAAATTTATTTTATTACTTCCGTCTATATTTACCCATCAGGACAGCTTCATCGATTTTATGCTTTTCTACCTCTTCATAAAAATTATGTTCAGTGCCCTTTTCAAGTTTGTCAATATCTTATGCGTATATTTTGAAGAAATATTGTTTTGGCTCCTTCACGTTCTGATATTCGTTTTGTGATATAAAGAGTATTTTAAAACTAGCGTTTGACACCAATGAAGTGAACTGATCTGTATGCTAATAATCCAGAACTTGCCTGTAAAATTGAGCATATATAAAACAGAAAGTCAAATCCATAAAAACTTATGATCATACCTGCCATAAGAGCAGATCCAGCGATTGAGAAGTCATAGATAGAGTCAAAAGATCCCATTTGAAAACCTCTTTTCTTAGGATTTGTAATATCGGCTAATAATGCTAACATGGCAGGGCGATTTAAAGCATATGCAATCCCGTTCAAAACTTCAATTATAATTAGATCCCATAAATTAGAAGAAAGCGTGTATCCAAACGTACATCCGGCTCCAATGAAACATCCAATAAGAAGCATTTTTTCCGTTCCATATTTATCTGTTAACTTGCCGGCAGGCAATTTTGCAAAAGCAGACACAGCGTAAAAAATTGCATAAATCATGCCAACATCAATTATTGATGCCGAAATCTTCTCAGTGATAAAAATAGGATATACAGGCCCGATAAGACCGACGGTCAGTGAGCTGAGGATACTCGCAATGAGGAATATAATAAAAATCTTCCTTGTCATTTTGATCGCACCCCCACACCGAGCCCACTTCTTTACACAATTAAAGGAGGTGCCGGAATTGTCTGGATAACTACAATCTGGGATCCTCCTATATTATAATCGTAATCGGGGATTATAAGTTTTCTAGGAAATTTCTCCGCGAAATTATACATTCTTTTCATTCGAATATCCAAAAAAAATCAGAAAGATACATTATTTGATTTTTGAAAAATATTCTCATAACTAATGAAAATACCAAAAATAAGGAAAGATAGAGGTTAAGATAAGAAAGAGCATGAAAATCAATCGGTTTTTTAATCGATTTTCTAATTTATCTTTATCTATATATCTGTTATATAACGTTTATTCATGTATATAATCGGAATATTTCGACCATAGGATATTTGAAATTTCAGCAAATGCTTCGGGAGGGAGGTTGCGAACTCTCATATCTTGGTAGGGCAAATCCTTTATAATTAGGCCTATTTCATGTTTTGATAGATTTTTCGTTTCTAAATAGTTTTGAAGCATCTTTTTGACTTTTCTATTTTTCCTGATGAACAGCTTTTGTGTGATCACATTGAAAAATTTCTCATCAATGACTTTGAAGGGTGGTTTTCTAGGAATTAATTCTAAAATTGCGGATTGAACTTTTGGAGGAGGATAAAATGAATCATTTGGGACTTTTTCAAGTATTTTTACATGGGCCTTGTAATAGACATTAACAGAGAGTCTACTATACTCTTTCGATCCTGGATGGGCGATCATTCTTTTAGCAAAATCCAATTGGTATGTGAGAATTGCCAAATCAATAAAATTCATTTCATCCAAAATTTTAAAGGTCAGGGGTGAAGAGATGGAGTAAGGGATATTCGACACTATTTTATTGAAATCTAAGGGGAGTTCTAAGTCCAAAATATCTCCATGTATAATTTCCACATTTTTGAACGTTGAAAATCTGTCTTCAAGTATTTGAATTAACCTCTTATCAATTTCGATGGCAATTACTTTTTTAGAGATTTCAGCTAGGAATTGTGTGAGAGTACCTAATCCCGCACCAATTTCTACCACGATATCTTGATTGGAAATGTTTGCAAAACGAATTTGTTTTTCTATGATCTTATAGTCAATGATGAAATTTTGTCCTTTTCTTCTATTAGGTCTTATCTTATATTTTTTTAAGAGTTTTTTAGTTTCTAAAAGGAGGTTATTCATCTGATTCTTCATCTTATCTCATGAATTCATTCAATATCGCCTTATCATTTTATTTGCTACATTGGTACCTTTGGAGGGCGTGCAAAAATGTATCTTCTATCTTCTCCCTTAATTTCCATCAGAATTCTTTTTATGATTAAGGATTGCGGGTCAGATATTCGTACTCGGTTAGATACATCCTCAAAATTTTCAAAGGGTTTTTTTTTCCGCTCTTCGATTATAGTCCACATAGTTTTTTTGCCAATTCCAGGTAACAGTTCCAGTTGATGCATTCTAGTGGTAAGAGGACGCGAGGAATTAAAAAAATCTAAAAAACGCTGTTCATCTTCTTTTACAATTTCTTGAACAACGTAGGGAAGTTCTACACGAGCAGTAGAGGTAAGATCCTCAAAAGAAATGCGGCTTTTGATATGGTCGATCTTATTTCGAGAGCCAGGTCCTATATAAATTCTTTCATGAATAGCTGGCTGGACATTTTTCTTTGGAACGAGTTCTAAGATAGTAAAATAGTTTTCACCGATAGCTTGAATAATACTCTCTCTTCGATAAATGGGTATCTCATCTTCAGGATGACCTTTTGGTAAAAAGTCCAGCACAATTACATGCTCTTCATACTTTTTTTTCATCATTTTCTCCCTTTACAGATTCAAGGACTATGAATAAGATAAAAAAAGACATCAGACCTATATATTTACCTATACTGGTTTAGCAGATCGATAATTTCTTGCAAGAGATCAGAACTTTCTTTTCTTTTAGCCTTTTCAGGTAAAAATATTCTAAGATCATGAATAGTTGTTGGCATTGAGTTCACGATTTGAGTTGCAATATCATAATCAATTTCAAATTTTTCGTGTAGTTCATTGACCAATTTTTCCGCATCCTCAGCGGATAATTTAGAAAATTTAGTCACATAATCTAGGGTAACTTTCTGAATGAAGCTATGCTCCCCCTCTTCTTCTCTTTGTTTAAGTATTTCTTTCACTGTTGAGAGGGTGACCGGTTTTTTTGAAATAATTTCTTTTGGACTCAAATATGTGCCCTTCTTTTCAATTCAATATTCATGATTTTGCTAAATGAAGGTGATTCGGTCTAGAAATTAAGATTTTTTCTTTCCCGCCATCTTTAATTTGAACTAAATATGCTTTTCCTCTCTTGCCAATAATTCTACCTGTATGCCCGTGAAATCGTGGGTGAGGCATTCCTTTTACTACTGAAGGGTCTATTTTGATATTTACGAGATCCCCTTCTTCAAAATCTTGGATAATTCTTCCAAGTGGTTGTATGCCTCTCTCTCTAGGATGTTTTTTCAGCTTTTTTCTAGTGCGCCGTCTGGATCCTTTACTACTTTTCACCATTTAGCTAGTCCTCCCGTCGATGTGTCTAACTAATCAAGTTGTACCTCAAGGACGTCGAGTTCTAAACATTCAGCAGAGGCCGAGAGTAATTCTGAGATACTTGGTGTAGTCCTTCCACCGTCTCCTGAAATCAATTCCTTTATATAAAGTCCGCCATCGCAGCGTATTACCAGTTCCATCAAATTTCCATCGATTTTTGCATCGATGTCATGTATCTTCTTCATCCTTATTTTGTCAACTCTTCTGTGAGATACACGTAAAGGTGTTCTCTGCTGAATCGTAGCATTGGTTAACTCCTTTTTGATTTTTTCAACATCTTCCAGAGAAATATCTCTATCAACTCGGATACTACATTTATAAATTTTTTCAGCATGTTGTGATATGGCTTTTATTTTTCGCACCATATCTTTTTTAGTGAATTTTAATTGAGTAACTTCTACTTTTCCGTTAGCATAATCTCGGATTCTATTTTCCAAATCCATCAGATTCAATTTTCTTCTTTTTGGTTCTTTTATTTCTACTATAAAAGGTCTTCCTTTTCCTAACATTCGGGCATCAATGTCTTCTCTGCCAGAGCCATGGAATTTAGCATCTTTTGCATCCGTTAATTCGAGTATAGGAGTTGTAATCAATTCTTCCACCGAAATGGCATATTTTTTTCCGGTCCAGTTGCAGACAGAACATCCTATACCTTCACATTTACAGGGCCATTTACTCTGTGGAATTCCCCTTATAAGCTTTCTGTATCTACCATAAATGAAGAGAGGATTAATACTCGTAGAAATTTGGCCCGATTCGATATCAATTATAGTAGCGACATCGGGATTAGCCAAATCAGCTTGTTTTCCTGTAATTTTTGCAATCATTTTACCCGTTTCGCGGTTTATTTCAGACTTTAGAGCCTCTCCCCATTTAATATTGAATTTGGATCTCAATTCATCTTCTCTTTCTTTTAGGTGTATTGGAATAACTGATCCACACAAGAAAGTTTCAAATTCATATGATGTAAGTGAAGCGATAGCTTTTTCGGCATGTTCGCTGTTTAACTCTATTTTTCCATCACAAAGATAACATATCCTAGAAGTTTG
This sequence comes from Candidatus Sifarchaeum subterraneum, assembly GCA_016292335.1. Taxonomy (GTDB): domain Archaea; phylum Asgardarchaeota; class Sifarchaeia; order Sifarchaeales; family Sifarchaeaceae; genus Sifarchaeum; species Sifarchaeum subterraneum. The sequence continues at coordinate 4,889 of JAECRX010000156.1, forward strand.
ATCGAAATTTTTTCCTAACATGGTTAATGTTTCTCTAGCGGGTTCAAAATTTCCGTTTTCAGCTAAAATCTTTAAACTTTTAATTCCTTCGTCTTTAGATCCCAAATCATATGTTAAATGGTCTTGAAGTGTGAGTGTCATTTTGAGTGAAAATCCTCTACATGCATTTGGAGAAAGATTTTTGCTCTTAAAAACATTTTCTGGTATATTTCCAAGTAATGCAAATTGTCTACCCAAACAGCTATCGCATAAGGAATGACTGGAAAGCATTTGAAGAGCGATATTTAATACATTCAATGTTTAATCTCCAACAAATAATAACATATTCGTTTTAATGAATCTTATTAGCGCACTTTTTAGCTACTTAGTATTTAGCAAAAGTTTTATCATGTCTTCTATCTATTTCATTGTTCAGTAGGAAAACCATCCGATCTACAAGAATTTCTCTTTCAGCAAATGTTATTCCTTGGGTATCAAAATTTTTTAAGGTTTTTTGTTCCTCCACAGTGAATGTAGAGTTCAAAGAGAATGTAAATATGCTGTTGCTACTGTAATTGATGTCTTTGAATAGGATGCCATTTAAATTTGGGTAGAATACTTTAATTTTAGTTTTTTCGCCAACTGTTCTCATAATGCGTGAAAAAACATCATTCAAGGATCCATAGTATGCAACAATACCCGGAGTTGAATAAATGAATGATTTTTCGCTGTTTTTGAGTTTAATTTGGGCTTTAGACGTTAAAATTCCAATTGATCTTTCATCTGGACCCAAATATTTTAATTTTTTGCCATCAAAAACAATCGCATAGGATTTTTCTGTTGACCGAAAAAATGCAATTACTTTCACATTTTTTCTTAATGCATGACTCAGAAAGAAGGCAGCCGTCACACATCTCGCAAAAGTTCCGATCATTTCTCTGTTAGGGGAAAAGGGTTTTGATAGGTCTTCTTTTCGGAATTTTATATCGTCTAAGATGAAAATAAAAAATCTCAATCCATTTGCGATTTCCTGGCCATTAGTGAAGTGAGTTCACCTCCAATCCTTCTTAACTTAAAATTCAGGCGGCTGTTTGCCAAACGCTTGGAGGCCAGGAATTCTTGGAAGTCCCCTTCTTTTGCCAAATCTCTTAAACATTTTAAGCATAGTAAAATAATTATTTAAAAGTTCCTTGGCTTCTCTTGGATCTGTCCCACTTCCTCTGGCTATGCGATTTAATCTTGATTTTTTGATCATTTTCGGATTTTCCTTTTCTTCTATCGTCATACTATCCATGATATAAACCCATTTATCCATCTTTTCTTCAGCAATGTCTTCAATACCATTTGGCATTTTAAGGCTACCAAAAGAAGGCAAAAAGGAAAAAAGCTTTCTGAGGGGTCCCATTTTCCTTGTTTTCTTGATTTGATCATACATATCTTGAAGTGAAAATTTACCTCTAAGTATGGCTTTTGCTAGTTCTCTTTCTGGTTCTGCCTCTGCTTCTTTTATCTGTTCAAGGAGTGATTTCAAATCTCCCATTCCAAGCAATCTACCCACAAATCTTGGAGGGTTAAATGGTTCGATATCTTCGATTTTTTCTCCCGTTCCTACAAATTTTATTGGAGCACCTGTTGCAGCAACGGCAGATATAGCTCCTCCTCCTCTAGCAGAGCCATCTAGTTTTGTTACAAAAATGCTGCCTATTTCCGTAGCCTCGTGAAATGCTTTCGCTTGAGCATATGCTTGTTGTCCTAAAGTGCCATCGATAACTAGAATTATCTCATCTGCTTTGATTGCATTAGCGATGTTCTTCATTTCTCTTAAGAGACCTTTTTCTTCTTTATGGCGGCCTGCTGTGTCAACAAAAATTAGTTCATATCCCCCTTGTTTGAACTGGGCAATCCCCTTCCTTGCCAAGGAAACTGGTTTTTTAGCATCCAGATGACCATATATTGGAATTCCTGCCGAATCAGCTAATTGGTTTAATTGTTCAAATGCACCCGGTCTGAATGTATCAGCACACACAAGGCCTGTCTTGACACCTCTTTTCTTAAAATATCTCGCTAATTTTGCCGCAGTGGTGGTTTTTCCAGATCCCTGGATACCCACAAGCATTATTATCTTGGACTTTCCAGGTGAAAATTCTAAAGGCACGCTTTTCTTTCCGAGAACCTCGGTTAATTCATCATACACCATTTTAACAATATATTGTCTGCGGGTGACTCCTGGGGGTAGTTTTTCGGATAAAGCCCTTTTTTCAATTCTTTCTGAAAGTTCAAAAACAAGTTCAACATTCACATCGGCCTGTAGTAATGCCCTTTGCAACTCTAAAACGAATTCTTTCACGACTTTTTCATCGACAAATGATGCACGAGTAAGTTTTTCAAAAGCTCTTTTAAGTCCACTTGAAAGTTTCTCTAGAACCATTTTTAAAGCCCCCATATCCTATACTCAAAATAAAATTGGAAATTTAAGTAAAGAATAGAATTTCTTCATTTTGAGACGCTATGTTGAATTTTTTTGTTGTTTTATATTTATATTTCAAGCTTTTTAAACTTAAAAAAAATCCTTCTCAACTAATTTTTAGAAGATATCAAGAGGGGAAAAATATTTGTTTTCCATGCTGAACAATGTAACATCAATTAAAAATTTTTTTAAATTTTGCTTTTTCCCCTTTCGAAAGGAAAGAGTATGTTTGAAAATACAAAATTTTAATTCAAAAAAATACTTGCCTACATATCCTCAAATGTTCAATAATGAAGAAAATGAAGAAGGTATTATTTTGAAAACATCAAGCTTAACTAAGCTTCAATCTAGTTTTTCAAAGAAAATAGGTTTTAAAAATAGAACGGTTATTGGATCACTCCTAAATAAAGCCTATCGGCAATATTATTGTCCATTAAAAACAAAAAGAAAATATTAAAAGCAAATAAACTTTTAAAAATTAGATAGTCATGAAGTTAAAAATTCATAACAAAAGATTTTTTAAGGAAAAAACGTGTCAACTCAACATAAAATTAATAAGCAATGATCGGAGTTAGATTGACGTACTAAGGAGGAAAAAGAAATGGCAAAAGACAAGGTCTATGGAGTTCTAATACTAGTCTTTTCTTTATTGATTGTGATAGTCTACACATATTGGACCATATGGCTGCAACTTGGGTTGCCAGCATTTCTTGACGTAGTACCATTCGTAGGTTCTATCATAAATGCGAGTAATATCCTTTGGGCTTTGATTGTTCCCGTATACCTTGCTGTCGTGATCATTCTTCTCATCGCTGCGTGGATTGGCTTTACAATGGCTACCACCCCACCACCAGCTCCTATCGAAGCCGAGGAATTTGAAGACTTAGAAGAATTTGAAGCCGAGCCCGAAACAGAGGAAGAAGAGGAAGACTAATCATCCCCAAAAGAATCGGTAAGTGCAAGTACTTACACATACTCACACTAATCAGTATCCCAAAGCAGACAAACTGTCAAATCACAGACACTATTTCACTTCACT
>JAECRX010000157.1 GCA_016292335.1 Candidatus Sifarchaeum subterraneum
ACTCCTCAAATTTGAAAAACTCGAAGGAAATGCCCTCCGCTTTCTGGTTAGGAGAGAAAAATAAGTTAAGAAAAATACTAGTAAGTTAGAGATTTGGTTAACTCTCTGATAGCAAAAATCTCTGAATAAAACTAATGCTATACAAAAAAAAAACACTAGGGGATGAAAATAAATGAGGAAAATTTATTTGGACCATGCAGCTGGTAAACCTGTTGATCCAAGAGTTCTTGAAGTGACGAAACCTTATTATACTGAGATTTTTGGAAATCCCTCCTCTCTTCATTCTTGGGGTTCAGAACCTAGAAAAGCTATAGATGAAGCAAGAACAAATATTGTAGATCTAATAGGAGCGGAAAAGAAGGAAGAAATCATATTCACATCAGGAGGCACAGAATCTAACAATCTGGGAATCAAAGGGATTACATACAGGAACAGAAAAAAAGGAAACCATATTATTATTTCTGCTATTGAACACATCTCCATTTTAAACATAGGTAAATTTCTCACAAAAAATGGATTTAGGGTTAGCATAATTCCTGTCGATGATTATGGCTTTGTTGATGTTGAAGCGCTTAAAGAAGAAATTACAAAAGAAACCATTCTGATCTCTGTTCAGTATGCCAATGGAGAGGTTGGAACAATACAGCCTATTAACGAAATAGGAGAAATTGCTCACGATCACGATATTTATTTACACGCTGATGGAGTGGCAGCCGTTGGCCAAGTACCCATTAACGTTGAGGAAGAAAATATAGATCTGCTCTCAATCTCTTCAAATGATCTCTATGGCCCCAAAGGTACAGGTGCTCTGTACATAAAACACAGAACTAGACTTGAAACAATCATGCATGGTGGAGGGCAAGAGCATGGTTGGAGATCAGGTACAGAAAATACACCAAACATTGTTGGAATGGGTAAAGCAGCAGAACTCGCAAAACTTGAAATGCCAAAAGAGAGCAAACGGCTGACCAAATTGAGAGATAAACTCATAAATGGGCTTTTAAGTTCAATAGATGAGTCATTTCTGAATGGGCATCCAACAAAAAGACTTCCAAATAATGCAAATGTTAGATTTAGCTGGATAGAAGGAGAATCGATGATTTTAAGTTTGAACATGGTAGGTATTGCAACAGCTTCTTCCAGTGCATGCACCTCCAAAACGCTGGAACCATCCCATGTATTAATAGCTATGGGAATTCCTCATGAAAAGGTGCATGGGGCCCTTTTAATGACTCTAGGCAAATCAAATTCCGAAGAGGATATAGATTATGTAATAACAAATCTCCAAGATATTGTTGCTAGGTTACGGGCTATATCTCCATTGACCCCTAAAAAATAATGCCATTTTGTGCATATTTCCAAGGGCATCCTTATTTGGAAATTCATTAGATAGAAGAATTGTCCACTGAAGAACTTTTTTTTTGAGCAGGAAAACCATGTAATGCCCCGAGGTAACCCAGCCGGTGTTTTCGTGGGGACAACTATCCATCGGAAATGGCCCTCCCCTAGCGCAAATCCCCGCCTTTTTCCCTTCAAAACCTCAGAAAGGGTTTCTAAAAACCTGTACCGAAAACCATTTTATACTCGAAAAATTTGTGTTAATGAATTTCCAGAATTTTATTTCCAGTGAATTACTCCTCCCTAAAGCAGAGGAGAATTCTAGCCCGACATTTACAAAATAGATTGATCTAGGGGTTGAAAATTGAAAGTAACTGTTCATACAGAATGGAATGAGCAGGGTGGACGAATGGCTGTTGAATTAGGGGCCATCGCCATTATGATAGATGTAATCAGAACTAGTAGTACTATGACAGCCTTATTACATCGCAAAGCAAAAAAAATAATTCCCGTCAGGAACAAGGAGGAAGCTTTCTCATTAAAGCCTTCGAATCCTAATTCCCTGTTGGTAGGTGAAATAGGAGGGAAAAAAATTGAGGGGTTTGATTTCGGAAATTCTCCCACAGAAATCATGAATGCAAATTTCCAAGATAAAACGATAATCATGTCAACAACCAATGGCACCAGAGTATTAAATGCCGCAAAAGGTTCATCCGCTATTTTTGTAGGAACTATCGCAAATGCCATTGCAGTTGCACAATCAGCATTTGAATTTGCCAGCGAACATAATGTTATAGATATAATCTTGATTCCCGCTGGTATTTTGTCTGGGCATGCATATGAAGATTGGATAGGTGCTGGATGTATTGCAAAAACTTTTTTGGATCTTGGATATACTCTTTCGAAAAATACAAAGGAGGCATATAAAGACTTTTTAAAAATAGAAGGGAATCTTTATGAACATATTAAAGATACGAGAAGTGCAAGCATCGTAAAGTCTTTAGGATACTCAGAGGATGTGCTTTTTTGTTGCCAGTATAGTATACTTGATGAAGTCCCTGTGGCTTACAAAACTGATCTAGTCCTAGAACCTTATCATCCTAGAATCTCTCGCGCATGAAGGTAGATGTAAATTCATCAGAAGAAAAGGCCCTAATAAATTATCCAAAGCTTCAGATAAAAAAGGGAAAATTTTTGTCCTAGGCTAAAGTTACCATAACTTCCAAAGTGATCTCCCAGCTGCAGATTCTGGATGATAATAATTTCCATCTTTCCCGACTGCATAGATATAATAGGCATATTTTGTATTTGCCTCAATCATAGGGTCAGTATATGATGTTTTTTCTACTTTTGCAAGTTCTTTTACATCCATTTTACCTGTAAAGAGATCTTCATTTTTTTGATCTCCAATTGTACTTTCGATAATTTCAGTCCTAAATAATTCTTTGCTATCAGCACTCAACTCTTGTATTTTTGATCGAAAAATTACATAGTGATCAACTTCGATCTCTTCTTTTGAGGGTTTCCAAAACAGATATGCTCCTTTCGTTCTAACTGCTACAAATACAGGTCTGACCTGATCAGAGGGATATTTTACCAACTATTCTCACCTTCATCCTTTTTTGGAGATATAATGTAATTATTAAGGCGTCTATCTTTGGTTCGCTCGCCAAAGTTGCATGAACTGAGGGAAATTACGTAGGTTGGGGTTCGTGCAACTAGGAACATGCATAGGATAAACGTGTGGTGCACGCCAAAGTTTTTAGGGGGATGTTTCTTCCTCACGTGGCATTTTTCTCGCGGTGATCCAAACCTGACAAAAACTGAGGAGAACCCTCTGATATTAAGGAGAGTCCAATCGTGCTACACGGTTTACATGAAGGGGCTTCGGGCCCCTGTACCAGTTCATTAGCATTCTGCACGTTGTTCACCGCGAAATTCATGCCAAGATAACCAAAAGGAGGTTATCACATGGTACATCCATGCGATCCTTTAAAAAGATATGCTAGCATTGATCGGCATCGTGATTTTCACACCATCTGTATGGTGGACGATGCTGGATTTGAAGATACGTGTCGGTTTCAAGCATACCCAGACAGGCTCTTCGAGTTGAAGAAAAGCCAAGTTAACTTACTTGCCATTTCAAATTTGAAATCTTAAATCTTTTAAGTATAAACTAACTAAATATTG
>JAECRX010000158.1 GCA_016292335.1 Candidatus Sifarchaeum subterraneum
ACAATTTTAGATTGCCATTTTAACTCAATCTTAGTTTTTTCTAGGATGTCCTTTTTATCCATTTTATTTATTATATAAATCAAACTACAACTTTTACTCGAATCTAAACAATCCTGAAAATCCTCTATGATAAACTTCATTTTTCTTTTGAAAGAAATCCTGTAGTAATTTCTTGGAGATATGATTTTTATTATTCTTCCTATATAAGAAAAAATGTTCAAAAAGAAAAAAACCCAATTTAATAATATTTCTATCATTTACCGAATCTCTCTTAACTCGTTTACATTAGTAATAGTGGATTATTTACTTTCCCCCTTCCTCCTTCATCTCCCTGTCAAGCTTCTATATCTTCTTTTTTGGTCTGTGCTTAGCCGGATACTCTTTTTCCTCCTTATGAACCACCTTCCAGTTGCCATTGGGCATTCGCTCTTTAACAATATGTATTTTTATTGTTTTTTCCAAATTGCGGTGGTCAAACTTAAGAAATTCATTGACTTCACGTCCATGTTTTGATATTTTTTTGCCTTGCTTCCTTTCAAATAACTTAGCACCATTGTTTCCCCTAGCTTTTAATCCTAACCTCTCAAGTGCCCGGCCTGAGTCTTTAACAGAAATTTCCCTATCGAAAGAGCCACAATAAGGACATGGATTATGAGCTGCCTTAAGACCTATTGGTTTTCCGCACTGTGTACACTTCATTATTGCGGCACCTTGTGAAATGTTCAAGCAATTTCAGATAATCACTTCATCGCTCTGTAGTCCAAATTCTTTCATGTATTTGAAGAAAGAGTAATTATTAAATGGTTTCCTTCTGCTTTAACAATTTTCCCACATAGGCAAGCAGTATTGTTGTAATCTGCAAAATAGTTACTGCATCAGTTCGATTGAAATAACCATGGGGTGATGGATGCTGTACTATGCTACTTAAGTTCCAAGTTGCTTTTATAATAGTTTCAAGATATTTTCGTTTTGAATCCGACAGAAGAATTGATAAGTGCTCCTTTGAAAATTTCCTGACTTTATCACTGAAGCTTGGTCTTTCCATGCCAGAAAGATCGATGGGAAGAGCTTCAGGTATTAATTGTATCGCTCTTCGGCAATGAGCAATGACTTTATCATGATCTCCTTCTATAAAGTACCTTTGAGATTCCTGAAGTTCTTTAAGGGCTTTCTCAAATGTGTCAGGCACTATTTTTTCCGGAATTGGCACTTCTATGAGTTTTACCTTACCATAGCCTAAACCAGGCAAGATTTTATCTACCCAATGTGACTGAGGAATACTAAAAATGATGTCAAAACTTCCAGTGGTAAATTCTTGCACATCTTTTCGGTACTCCTGCCGCTCATTGGTACCCGCTTTATCGACTGGAGGATGGTTTGCAATCAACGCAGAAGCTGTGATGCCGAATTCGATGTCTCCCCTTCTTCGCTCTTCAATTTTTTCGATTCTGTAGAGATCTAACGGGATTTCTGCATAAATTTCTCGGGAGCTAAGATGCGGCCAACTGTATTCTGCAATTGATTCAGAAACGCCCCCACCTATTTTTATATTTCCCAGGTGCAAATTAATTTTTAACCATAGGAGAGAGTATGCTCTTATTTTTCCTTTGTCTTCCGAAGATCTTAAGGTAAATTCAATGGGAATATAAAGGCATGGATACTCTGGCCCCCCTCTTCCGCTTATTCTTTCTGCCTCCAATGAAATGTCACTCTCTATTCGGTAGCCACTTATGGAGAACTTACCCTTAGGCATATCGACACCTCCCTTGAATTGGGAATTATTTTATCCTTTTCTTCCACATCTTCCTATCAAACTGTTTATTTTCTTTTATCCTCCCTTCTTCTCTCATTCGGAGTTTATTTGGGCCTACCTTCTTTTCTCTCTCATCTGCTTATCAAGCTTCTTATATCTGTCAATAATCTCTTCCTGAGTTATTACGCCTTTCTCGAATAGCAATTGTCTCAACGCCCCAATCTCAAGCATGTAGGAGATGGGTATTTCTTGGACCAGGAAAAATCCAATAAATGCCCCTCCAAGCGCAAAGAATCCATTGATCACTGTAGGGTTTATACTCGTAGCGGCATCCATAGCCTCTCCTCCCTTTTTCTTATTCCTTAAAACATCTTCGCTTGGCGGGCTTTATCTATTACAAAGTTGACAAAGGCAGAGCAAGTAACAAGCATAAACTTTGCCTCAGCAAAGCCAACATCCTTTAATTCAAGAATTGCATGTCTAATACCATCCTCATCACTTGTGTATCCGTAGAGACTTAAAAACCCTTTCTCTATAGCCCCATGGAGAGAAAGTTTTCCCGATAATTTCTTCAACGCTTTCCCAAAGGCCTTCTCTCCAGTTAAGAGTTCGCAAATACTTTCAACTGCACTTATGGATTCTTTGATCGAGTTCAAATAGTCAGGGTCAGGTTTCTTTCCTAATAAGCGAAGTGAATTAGTAATATGCTGATTTACTCCATTGAGACCAAGGGAAGAAGAGGTGGAGGTCGCTTCACGAATGGTTTGAATTTCCCGTTCATCGGTTATTGGAACAAGTTTGCCTTTGATTATCCTATATCCGGAGAGTTCTCTTTTAAGAACATAGTTGAGTAAAATTTCGAACTCTTCTTTCATGATGTTATAGCTAGTGATTTCTTCAATGTTTGGTAAAAGCTCCTCAATAATATTATAAACATCATACCATTCGCATTCCATAAATCTTTCACGAAGATCGTCTCTACAAAACCTGATGGTTGAGCGCATATTATCAACGGGTTCCTTGAAGAAATAAATGAAGAGATGCGTTACTACCCTACGCCAGTGTAAATCACCAGTTTCTAAAACTTGTACCAGAGCATTCCACATAGAGTTCCGCAATTCAGCGTTCATGGAATTTACTTGAAGTTCAGTGGGTGGCTGAGTTATGCCGACCCTATCAGAGAATTTAACCATATTGCACCAAATTTTAATGTAACCAATTAAGAATTCTTTCAAGGAAACCCATTTGTTACTTCAGCCCCTTTTCTACTACGCCGAATGTTTCCTCCCACAAACTTGTACCTTCGTACTTGTCCCTCAACTGTTTCACGAGGTTCTTATCTCTCCTTCCACAAATCACAACTATTACAGCCCAATTGTTTTCGATGTAACCTTCTATTTGTCCTATGGCCCTCTGGAATTTCGCCGTAGTGTCAAAATTGACCTTTATCTCAACCATCAATTTACGGTCTAGGGCAATATCCCCTCTGATTCTACCATCGCCATATTCCTTGGTGACATTAACCTTCTTGAGTCGTTGGTCAAGATATTGGTACAAGGAGTTCTGATACTGCTTGTGAGTTTTACAATTCCGGGGTTTCCATTTCTTAATTAAGTCGAGGACTGTACCGGTATGATCCCAGTACTTAAACTTTAAACTTTTATCTTCCACCATGGGAATTTCCTTGGAGATATCAAGTACGGTTATTCGGTGGATCATACTTTGCTATCAACTCGGCTGCTAGTGACTCAGCATCATCAAACGATTCTGTATACAATGCTTTAACGAGCGCCGCATCGCGGTCTTTTCCTAGCGATTTGGCGTCGTCTATCGCATCCCTCATTCCATCCACTCCGGTGTACGAGATGTATTTTACATCATGGTCCTTATCTGCAAAGATGTATACTCCGAGCTGTTCTCCCCATAGTCGTCGGTACATATCAATAGGATTCCACTCACTGTGGCTACCCCTCTTATCATCTTCATTATCCCATTTCATGCCATTATCTCCTTTTTAAAATTTCTCCAATTCAAATTCCATCTATAGCACCAAAACCCTGTTTTGTCAAGGATATCTAAAAAGGGGTGGGGATGTGGAATGTAACATAAGTATCCGTTTTTATTGGACCATAAATTACAAACCGTATATATTAGTTAAAGAGGCATTAGGTTAGCAATGTTTGGGCTGTTTTTACAAATATTTTCTTGCAATAAGGTTTAGTTTCAGTTATATAAAAAAGAATCGTTTTCATTGAAAGGAGGATGATCGAATGAAAGAGAAACTAATCGAAATGGTTAGGAAGGGCGTGCCCGACAAAGAAATAATGAAGGAGCTAGGCATCCAAACCAAAGCTTCCTTGAAGAAGATGTATTACGATGCCTTGGTCGAGGCTGGGAAGATAAAAGACATCATGACAGAAAGAAAATTGAAAAAAGCAAGGGGACCCAGAAAAAGACCGGTGACTATTGGCAAGAGGGGAACCATACTCCTAAGCAAACCATTGCTGGTAGAACAACTCGGTTTCAAAGAGGGAGATAAGTTCACAGTA
>JAECRX010000159.1 GCA_016292335.1 Candidatus Sifarchaeum subterraneum
AGAAATTATTGAAGTTGCAATTGAGCATACAAATGCAAGATTGTCTACTTTTCCAGCCAGGGTGACGCCAATTATGATGCAGGTGAAAATTATGAATGACCCAATATCATGGCTCATAAGCCAACCTGCGATGAATCCTGATAGGATTGCAGCTGAAAAAATTGAAATTTGAGCAAAAAATCCTTCTATGATTTTTTCGTCATAAATTAGATCCATTAATTTAATTAATGCACCTGTAATGCTATAACATCCTAAGAGAATAAATGAATCTATCCAGAAAATCATTTTATTCTATCTCAATTATATTTCTCAATAGGATCAAAATGGTAAAATGCACCACAGTTTCTTCAGAAATTTCTACAAAAAGACAAACGATAATCTCAACTCAAAATGCAGCTAAATTACTTTTTTGAACCAATCGATAAATATACGGACGCCTTCTTCCACGTCAGTTTTAGGGGAATAATCTAAGATTTTTTTTGATTTAGAGATATCTGCCCAAGTATGAGGCGTATCCCCACGCTGCTCAGGAACATAATTCCTTTTTGCTTTTTTTCCACAATATTTTTCTAAAAGATTAATTAGTTCGTTGAGAGTTATTCTTTTACCGCCACCTAAATTTAATATTTCAAAATCTTTAGTGTTTTTTTCGATTGAGGAAACTAAACCATCAACAATGTCGTCAATATAGGTGTAATCTCTAGTAGAATTACCATCTCCATAAGCTTGAATAGGCGTTCCTTGAAGAATCAATTTAGTGAATTTGTGAATTGCCATATCTGGCCTTTGTCTTGGTCCATACACCGTGAAAAATCTCAATGAAATTGACTTCACACCATACATATGGTAATATGAGAAGAGCATTTTTTCTGCAGCGAGTTTTGTAGCACCATAAGGTGAAACAGGTTTCGTAGGGTGTTGTTCATCTATTGGAAGATATTCTGGAATACCATATACAGATGAAGAAGAGCCAAAAATAATTTTGTCAACTGTTGAATTCAGCGTTGCATTTAAGATGTTTAGCGTGCCTTCGATGTTCACCCTAGAGTAACTATGTGGATCCTCTACAGAAGGCCTAACTCCTGCTTTTGCAGCCAAATGAACTATAACATCTATATTTTCTTCAGATATAATTTTTTTAAGGGACTGAAGATCAGCAATATCTTTTTCAAGAAATTTATAATTTTTTTTCCTTAAATTGTGCGAAATATTTCTCTTTTTTATTTCAACATGATAGTATGGGTCAAAATTATCTATTACAACTATATTTTCCCCTTTTTCTAGGAGTCTATCTGCCAAATGACTGCCGATGAATCCTGCTCCACCTGTTATCAAAATATTCAACGATGAATCCTCCAAGTGTCAAAGAATCTTTTAAACAATTGTTTGTCCGATATGAATTAAATCATCAAAAATAAATTAAGAGTTTGATAAGCTTACAAGAGTCAATTTTGGAAGATTGATGAATTTTCGAATCAGACTCAGCATTCGAAAACTACCCGAACATTTTAATTTTTTTCAACTTGTTAAGAAAGAAAAATTTTTTCTTGTTTTTTAAGATGGGTTTCAAGGATTAGGTATAAAAATGATTTCAAGGAACACAATTAACATCATTCTTTTAAATTACAATTGTAAAATTTTGATGCGTATCATTTACACTGGATCATTTATGTTCATGGGTTAACTTGAAAAGATGTGAATACCATATTTGCTTAAAGTAAGAATCGATGTTTCTTAAAATGATTTTCAATATTAAAAATTAACAATGGTGGATTGGAATGGCAAAGAGTGAGGAGTTATTAGGTCCAATAATTATGATCTCTGGACTTATATTATTGATTTTAGGAATTCTTTCATATTTTGTCACGGAGTTGGGGCTTTCCGATACAGAAGCTGAACTTATTGCCATAGCCGTTCCTTTGGTGATCATCGGATATTTATTCACTATATCACCAAAACTTTGAGAGACTGTGGTTTTTTTCTATTTAAAAGACCTGAAATTTACTTTTTTGTGTCTCGATATAAGTTGTTACCCATTAAAGTTGCAGCTCTCCGTTCTGAAGAGGAGAAGATTCCAGAGCCCGAAGGAATAACGGCTGCGTCATACAATAATCAGCCAAGGAGGCTGATAATTTTTGGCAAATCTTTTTCATCGTGTATATAGAGCAACAGTTGGTCCTTTCTCAGTATTTTTGTAGAGGGATCGATTAAATCGTTACCTCTTTTTATTTTTAAAACCTCAATTCCCGAAACGACGTCCTTTATTATTGTTCCTTTTTCTCCGACAAACGATGGTGGGGCCTGCATCCACAGAACTGGCGCGTAACTTACTTCGAGTGATAGACTAAGTATCAAATCTCTTGTGACGGCGTCTACGTCTTTTAATATCTGAAGATTCGCAACTGGTCCACCTATAGCTTCTATAAAGGGAGGTGAAAGTCTCTCAAGCATTACTATCCCCACATTTGGATTTTGTTTTCTGACGTGGAGGAAAATGTTTTGGTTCAATACCTTGTCTTCAGATAAAATGAGTATCTTTTCAGCATTTTTGAAGCCAATTGTTTTATAAAGTTCCGATCTTTCAAATTCCTCTTTTTTCTCTTCAATTAATACATCAATTCCCTTTTTACTCGTTTCTTTGACCCAAAGCAGATCTTTTTCAGATATTAGAGCTATTTTCTCTGTAAGAGCCATTGATACCATTTCTTGGACTATGTCTTCTGAAAAAATTGAAGCTCCAAATATATAGATAACTTTCTCTTTCGATTCGACTTTTTCAGCAAATTTTTCAGTAGTTGATTTAAAAAAGCCTCGCATAGTCACCACCCCGAGATAAATAATAACTATAACTGGATTTAACTGTGCAGGTAAACTTAAAGCCCAGGGACCAGACAATCCGAATTGTGTGTTCACAAGAGGAAATAAACCAATCCACTTAAGACTTTCGGTTATTTCTATTCCAACAAGGAAAAAATATAGGAATACTAAAAACAAAGTTGTGGGAATAAAAAATCTTAGAAAGTCTACGAATTTGAAGAAATATTTTATCTGGCTGACTGTAAAACTGATTTTTTTCCTCAATGCTTTTAGAAAAAATTGTAAATTGAACTTTAATTTTTTTACAAGTATAAAGTCCTTTTTTTCCGCATCACTAATCGTCATTTACTAGTCCCCTTATCACATGCCCGCAAGTATCTGGGGTTCATATAAATCTCAATAAGCCTTTTGACAAATTTCACTTTTTGATATTAGTATAAAAAAATTTTTGAATGCCTTACTAGTGGTTCATCAAGCTCGAAAAAATAAGTCTTTTTAATACTTTTTCTGGTGTTGTTTAAACTCCGCATAATATTTCAAAACTAAAGACGAAAGGAAATTTTTTGGTAATCTCTTCCAAAAGCTTCTGACTTTCTCAAAGAAACAATATGCAAGAAAATTCAAAGTTAAATAAAAGAAGGTTAGTCAAGAACACTGATAATCTTTTTGGCATAGCTACGGAGAACTCGAATGGATAATCCCAAGTTTGTGGCCTCTGTTCCTGCCCCAAACAGAACATGATCTCCAG
>JAECRX010000160.1 GCA_016292335.1 Candidatus Sifarchaeum subterraneum
ACCTTACCAACCTTAAAAAACTGAACCTTCATAATAATCGCATAAAGGAAATCAAAGGATTGGGACATCTCACTAACCTTCAAGAACTAGATCTTAAGTATAATCCGATAAAAGATGATGAAGTGTATTTAATTTATGAGAGTGCGCAAAAGGTTGTGAAATACTGTAAGGAAAAGATGAAAGACGGAAAATCCAACAAAGAATAAGGAGTGGGGTTGGGCACAATTTAAGGAAGTATTTCACCCAATAAGTTAAATTTCAGGGAGGAATTTACAAAAAGGACTATGAGACTAGATAAGGGGAGAGAAGAGCGTGACAACCGATTTTGTGACGTTTAAAGGTGAAAAGATTTACATCGATGAAAACGGCGTACTAGAAATCCACAATAAAGGCATTACGGATATCACTGAAATCAAAGGCTTGGAGAACTTTATAAATCTAACAATACTCAATCTTTGGGGCAATCAAATCGAAGAAATCAAGGGCTTGGAGAACCTTACAAATCTAAAGAAACTATATCTTTTAAATAACCAAATTACAGAGACCACAGGCTTGGAGAACCTTACAAATCTTCAAGAACTCTATCTAGGCGGGAACAAAATAAAGAAGATTACAAAATTGGAGAAACTCACTGACCTCCAAGTACTTTCTCTCAGAAGGAATCAAATTACAAATATCACGGGATTGAGTAAACTCAAAAACTTAAAAGTACTCACCCTCAGTGATAATAATATAGAAGTGATCAAAGGTTTGCAGAACCTTGTAAATCTAAGAGAACTATATTTTTCACAAAATCGCATTATAAAAGTCAAAGGATTGGAAAAGCTCACTCATCTCCAATTAATAGATCTCAGTGGCAATAAGATAGAAGAAATTGAAGGATTAGAAAAACTTACTAACCTACAACAAATATCGCTGAATAATAATCCGATAAAGGCTACTGAAAAGAAGTTAGTTGGTATAAGTGCACAGGGAATTGTAAAATATTGCCAAGAGAAGATGAAAAGCGGAGATATTACTGCCAAAGGAGAAATAGTTAATAACGATATATTAAACCAACACAATAAAAGAATTATCGAGTCGATGACACACAATTTTGTTACAGTGGGAGGGAGGCAGTATTACATTGAAAATGGCATATTAGACCTTCACAA
This sequence comes from Candidatus Sifarchaeum subterraneum, assembly GCA_016292335.1. Taxonomy (GTDB): domain Archaea; phylum Asgardarchaeota; class Sifarchaeia; order Sifarchaeales; family Sifarchaeaceae; genus Sifarchaeum; species Sifarchaeum subterraneum. The sequence continues at coordinate 1,155 of JAECRX010000160.1, forward strand.
TAGAGGAATAACTGATATTAGTGAGATTAAAGGACTGAAACAGCATAAGCATCTCCAAGAACTAAATCTTATGAATAATCGGATTGAAAAGATCAGGGGACTGGACAGCTTACTAACCTCAAAAAACTAAATCTCAGAGGAAATCCAATCAAAGAGATTTCAGGATTAGGTAAACTCTCGAACTTGCAAGAGCTATATCTTAATGGCAGATATAGATACTACCACAAAAGCCAAATAACGGAAATCAAAGGATTGGAACACCTCACCAACCTCCAAACAATTGATCTGATGCGTAATCCAATAAAAAGAGAGAAACGACATTTAGTTAGGATGAGCGCACAAGAACTTGTCAGTTACTGTCAAAAATTAAAGGGACATAAATTGGATACTGAGGAAGCAAAAACTGAAAAACAAAGAGAAGCAAAAGAAGAGAAGGTAAAAACAAAAGAGCCGCATTTAGAAAAGAAGAGCGCTAAGGAGTCTATAAAGGATTTTGAAGAAAAGATAGGCCAAGAAGGAGTAGAACAAGAAATAGAAAAAGAAATAAAACCAGAAATAGAACCAGAAATAGAACCAGAAACAGAACAAGAAGTAGTAGCAGCAACTTTTGTGACACTAAGAGAAAAAAGATCTTATGAAAAGGAAGGTACACTTGATCTTAGCAACAAAGAAATTACTGAAATCACCGAGATTGAGGGATTAAGACACCTTTCTAACCTTAAAATATTAAATCTTGGTTGGAATAAGATAATTGAGATTAGAGGCTTGGATAATCTCACTCATTTAAGAGAACTACACCTTTATGGCAACCGGATAAAAAAGATAAGAGGCTTGAAACACCTCACTAACCTAGAAGTACTGTACCTTAATGATAATCAAATAGAAAGGATCAGAGGCTTGGAAGACCTCACTCATCTGAAAATACTGTGGCTTAATGATAATAAAATTAAAGAAATCAAGGGATTAGAGAACCTTACTAATCTACAAGAGATATATCTTTCTGGTAATCCAATTAGAAAAGATGAGAAGCATTTGGTAAAAGAAAGAGATGCACAGGAGATTGTAAAGTACTGCCAAAAGATGAAAAAAGTAGAAACAACTGATCAAAGAATGCTTGATAAGTGGATTTAAGCGCCCAAGAATCGTGAAGTATCAGGAATTGAAGTAAAGGCAAAACAATTGAATGACAACATTGATTTTATTAGATTATCTTTAAATTAATTTAATAATGAAAAATGTGAGGTGTTTCCTTGCGATTTTTAGTGATAAGTGATACTCACGGCCATCTTTCGATTATAAACGAGTTAGCCACAGAATACCGCGCAGACATTGTCCTTCATTGCGGAGATTTTGGTTTTATGACTGCAGATCGTCTATCCGGGCTTCCAGAACGCGAACTATCGCTGTTGATTTGGCATTCTTCACTATCTAAAAATGTACGCAAACAAGCATGGAAGATGCCTCGCAAGGAAAAAATAGAACTCATCCAAACACATCAGTTATTGGGTGAATTTGACCTTTTTATAAAGAGCAAAGCACAGTTTAAAGTCCCTGTTTACACTATTTGGGGAAATCATGAAGACAGTTTTGTGGTGAACCAACTTTTAACGAAGAAAATCCAGATTCCTAATCTTCAACTAATCACAGGCGATTCAAATATTGTCTTTGAGGACTTGATTCATCTCGTAGGTATTGGTGGAAATCTAATTCCCTGGACATTTTTTGATCGACGCCATAACAGTACATTTTACCCCCAAATGAATTTTTTGCAATGGATTCACTTGTTGAAACGCTTTCCTGAAAAAACAGACAATCAAAAACAAATTTGGATGTTGACTCATATATCACCTGGAAAACAACCGCTCTTGGAATTGTTTAGCCTGTATTTTAAGCCTACATGCTGGTTTTCAGGGCACATGGGACCTTCATTTCCTCACCATTATTCTCTGTTTACCTACTTGGATGATCACCAATTCTCGCAACGGGTTAAACTGATACTGACTTTTTTCAAGAACCTCTGGCACGAACGGTTACAGTATTGGAGACTCTGGTACTGGTCAGAAGATTTGCTCAACGCACCTGAGACGAAATTTGGTGCCTTTGAGGAGATCCCTTCAGATTTAAGACAGATTTTCGCATCACAACCGATTAAAAAGTACCTCTCGCCCACTGAATGGTTTCAAAAGTACGCATCTTCTCATCAACTTGCTAAAACCATCCAAAAAATTTTCGCGGAAGACATTAAGCAGTTCCCCAGAGTAGAATGGCTTCCAACGAGAGATGAAATTGAATTAATGGAAAAAAACCTCCAATTATTTGAATTGCCATTTTCTGTTTCTTCAACCGGTTACGGTCTATATCAAGTAGTAACACGATCGTCAGCGATGTGGATGAAAAAAACTAGTTTCTTCAATCTTCCTGAAGCATCTCTTAAAAGTGGAATCATTATCGATGTGAATCCAAATACTGAAGATTTGAAAATCCAATCCTTCGGAACACTCCCATCGGCTTCAAAGCAGAAATCCAAGCAGTGATAATAAATCAGAAATTTGTAAGAACCACATATTGATTTAAAAGCAATTAATTGAGAACAATCGCGAGTTTTTCAGTTGCTTATACTTCTTTACATAAGATTATATATTCAATAAGATGAAGTTAGGAAGATTATCAAGTTCAAAAATCTTGATGGGTGATTATAATGGACTCATTGAAATATTACGTGACAGACAAAATAGGAATCATTACGATAAACAGGCCAAAAGCTCTCAATGCCTTTAATAATGATGTATTAGACGAATTTGACAATTTGCTAGACGAAATAGAGAAAGATAATGGAGTCAAAGTTGTAATAATAACAGGAGAAGGCGAAAAAGCTTTTTGTGCCGGTGCAGATTTAGCTGGAATCAAAAATTCCACCAAAGAGGAATTTGCACAATTTATTGAAAAAAGACAAAAGCTCGATTACGGTATCTGGGTTCCAAAGAAGTATAGTTGTACTAGATACTTCAAAGCATAGGATAAAATCGGCAAAATGGCCATACTTAAAAGCCTTCCGGCAATTTTTGGGTTTATTCCCCATGCATTTATTGATTCCATTCTATTACTAAGAACATCTAATCCAAGAAGTTCAACAAAGTAATCTGAAGGTATATCTAAGCGCATATCTAATCCACGCATCACTGCATTAATTCGATCATATATAGCCTTTGATACAACTTCTGTTTTTTCCTTTTTCAATGTCGTTAATTTTCGATTTACACCTAGAAGCGGCAGAAAGTAGAATAAAGCTACGGAGACACCAAATAAACTAACTCCTGAAAAAACTAATAAAGTTGACAGAGGATCATTTGGAAAATAGACCATCAAAGGTAAGATAATTATTCC
>JAECRX010000018.1 GCA_016292335.1 Candidatus Sifarchaeum subterraneum
ATTTCGATAAAGCGACGGAAAAGGATATAAAAGAAGTTGTCATCAAAATAGAATCAAAAGAAGATTACTCTCCTTGGACGAAGCAAAACTATGAGGTAATATTAAAGAAGTTCTACAAATGGCTAAAGTACGGAGACAACTACAAGGAAAGAACTGAGTATCCTCGGATTGTGAGTTGGATCACTGCCAAAATGAAGAAAAAAGACCAACCAAGGGTGCAGGCATCCGATATTCTTACGGAAAAAGAAATAGAACAACTCATAGATGCGGCAGAACATCCAAGAGACAAAGCATTTGTCTCGATGCTCTATGAGCTGGGTGCCAGAATTGGAGAGATAGGCTCACTGCAAATCAAGGACGTTACAAGAGATAAGTATAGCTACATCATCGACATAAATGGAAAAACCGGTCACAGAACTCCCCGAATAGTCATGTCTGATCCTTACATCACCAGCTGGCTGAATCTCCACCCAGAAAAGGATAATCTTGAATCAGCACTATGGGTTATGGCTGGGCAAAGAAGCAAAAATGAAAAGATGAAATACGCGGCTTTTAGAGCACTGATCCAAAGACTAAGGAAAAGAGCAAAGATCAAAAAGAGGCTCTATCCTCATCTATTCCGACATACCAGAGTAACTCATCTTCTCATAAATAGGCAGGTAAGTGAGGCTCAGGCCAAGGTCTATTTTGGATGGGTTCCTTCAAGCAAGATGCTTTTTGAATATTCCCATCTTATCTCAAACGATGTTAATAACACCATTCTGGAGATTCACGGAATTAAGAAAACTAAGGAAAAGGAAAGCATTCTAAAACCAAAACAGTGTCAGTCATGTGGAGCTATTAATTCTAAGGACGCTCTTTTTTGCCAGAAATGTAGCAAAGTCCTCGACGTAAAAACAGCAATAGAACTCGATGAGAAGAGAAAAAGTTCGGATGACATAATAACAGCTTTAGTTAAGAATCCAAAAAGCTTAAAGAAACTAGCAGACATTTTGTCAGAGCTTGACTTGGGGAACAAATTGATGGAGATATAGGAATGAACCAGAAACTACACCATTCTTTATTTGTTGCTCTCTTTCCTGGTGGGTTTGGCCAACGATGAATAATAGCTCTTTCTAAAGTAATCCTGCAAAATACTCACCCATTCTGGAAGATGATCTTTGACTTCGTCTTTCGCCTTATATTCCTGATATTCCTTTTTAGCTTCATACATCTCTATTGCAGCCCTCCAATTGGTTTTCTTTATCCAGTAGTAATACTGGTGATTTAAATAGATTGCACTGAATATATTCCGGAGAAATTTCTCGAAAGAATTCTGTCCTCAGAGAAGAGAAACATTCGCGCGCTGTTGGAAGCGCTACCCTCTCAACATCTGCCCTCTTATTGCTTTGCCTTTCTTGGTAAGCTCGTACAATCTACCAACTCTCCTCTCTTGATTGATGCAGACTGCGATCCCTTTCTTTCTGAATCCTCTTAAAGTATCACTGGTGCTATTGAGCGAGAGTTTCACGTAATGTATGCTTTTGGTAGGAAGATTTTCACTGGACTTCACCACATCTCTATGTATTTGACTGGGGGTCTTTCTCCCATCCATTACCTTGATCACTGCTCTTCTGTGTTTTCCTCTCATAATCCAGGTATAATCAGCAATAATCTCCGGGGGCAGTTCTTGAAAACTCGATTCAGAGCCGAATATTTTCTTCCTTGCTGTTTTTCCTTTCGTAGTCAAAGCATATAGTCTTCCAACTTTTTCATTTTCATTGATACAGACAACAAGACCCTCTTTGACAAGTCCATGTAGAATCTCAGCTGTATTACTGAGAGAAATAGCACCTTCAAGAGCTTCTTCATGAATCTCAGAAGGTATCTTCGGCTTGGTCATCACCTTAATAACAGCTATTCTTCGTGAGATCTTCTTAGTCACTCACACAGATCACCCCTTTTGGCTAGAAGAAACATGAGGAAAAGGGCTATAAAAACTTTATACTGAATCAATATTGATAAAGATGGAAGCAAATGATTTTCTTTATGTTTAACTTGCAGGCAAGGATATATTGACACTAGATATATCAAGTTCAACACAATATAAAGTAGGTCACTTAATATCCCTGCCACAAACAAATCAACACAATCTTCAGGGAAGCCCTTCCGCTGATCGTGACGCAACGTGCAGAGAAAGTATAGGGGTCCCGGTTGTCGTCGCTTGGTGGACTCATTGGATTTCACACCGGCCTGTACAAGGAAGGTGGTTCGAGTCCTATTCGGGGCCATGACCGTAGATTGACAACCACTGAATTTTGATTACAATTATCCCCAGAGGATGCAAGCAGCGAGTTTCTGACTAGTTGCTAATACAATATTAAAATCTCTATCAGGAGAAGTCTAATATGGGAAAGTTCCAAGAAGCTATGAATCTAATAAATCGAGGGAAACTTCAAGAAGCAAAAAATCTGTTTGAAGAGATACTAATGGATGATCCAAGGAATGTAGATGCATTATATAATTTAGGAATGTGTTTTACAGATTTAGGTCAACCAGAAAAAGCGATTATACCTTTAAAGCAATGTATAAAGTACAAACCTGATTATTCTAATGCTCACGTTGCGCTAGGATTTGCTTATAGTAGGATGGGAAATCTTGAAAATGCTAAAAAATATTCTTTTGATGCGTTGAAAATTGATCCGAGAAATTCTTTTGCTTTAAGAAATCTTGGGGCATTATTTGGACGAATTGGAGATTTAGAAAAATCTCTTTACTATCTTGAAAAAGCCTATGAAATAAATTCTTTAGATCCCAATACAGTTTATGGTTTGGGTTATGCATATGAACAAATAAAAGATTACGAGAAGGCAGATAACTATTATAAGGAAGTCCTGAAAATGGACGCTCCACCAAATTTAAGAAATCTAGCTAAGGATAGATTGAGAAAAATAGCTGTTAGCCATTTTAAGTCCAAAAGCTTTCGAATGGATGCCGTTTTCTATTTACTAAATGCTCTAAAATTGTTTGAACAAAAAACAGAAAGTGAAGTCAAAAATATTGCTTTTGAAATAGGTCTAAAAGGACAAAGAGGCCTGGATATAAACAATCCAGAGAAAAAATATTCATTAAATACACTAGAAGGGGAATTCACAGGATTACAACTAATTTGCTATATGTATGTCGGTTTTAAGAAAATCGACCCATCTCTAGACGTTGGGGTTGATTTATCAGATGAATACTCAATGGCTTTAAAGTTATCCAATTCAGGAGACGTTTTATGAGTCTAGATTTAATAGAACCTGTAAATGAAATATTGGAAAAGGTGAGAGAACACACTGGCAAAGATATAGAGTTTATTGAAAACAACAATTTGACTACATATGCAGCCTTAAAAATGGCTAGAAAAAACATGCCATCACACCTTATCTTTTATAAAGCAGAACATGACGAAGTACTTAACCATCTGATAGCGCACGAATGCGGACACGTTTTAAGGCTTTTTGGTGTATCTGAAGAAAAAAGACTAATTCCAAGAACAGATGACCAGATAAAGTTAAATGCGTTAGCTGAAATTGAACCAGAAATACAACGGCTCTCTTCGATCTTACCTTTCGATAAACTAACGCAGATAGTAAACCTGTGGTACAACGGAATAATCAGGCAAGTAACAAATTCCCCTCCAGATATTATGATTGAAAAGTGGATTTATGACGAATATCGTGAACTAAGACCTTATCAATCACAATCCATCAAAAAACAACACAAAGAGGCCCTTGACGGCCTGTCGGTACAAGTGATGAAGATAACACCACGAAAAATTTTTGACGCGTCTAATATCATGAATTATGCGTTCTTCCGAATACTCGGGATCCACTTTAACATCAATTATGTCAGACCGTACAACAATTCACCTTATTTAAGTAAAGGAAAAAAATTGGCAAGCATAACAGAAGATTACGTGGACAACTACGAGGGTGACATTGAAAAAATTAATGAATGGGCTAATTTCTTAAATCTTTCAAAATGGTTTGTCTGGACAGATTTTGAAAACGTTCCACATAACTATAAGGAAATGGTGTGAGGGAAACGTGGGTGATGGATTAAATGGAATTATTAAAAAGATAATTGGATTTAGAGGTGAACGAGATTGGCAACAGTTCCATGATCCAAAGAATTTGGCAGGAGCTATTTCAATCGAGGCAGGAGAGCTATTAGAGAATTTTTTATGTATGAGTGTGGAGGAGTCAAAAGAAACAAAGATTGACCTGCCCCCATTAATAGTACCACTCGTTAAGTTAGAGTCAACGGAATAGTAGCCTCGGGAGCAGGTGGCCGGTAATTTAAGGAGAGGCAAGTCTTTCGTAGTTATCAATCCAGCTTGCTTCTTCACCACTAGAGGAATGGAATTTACCAGGATTGCTGCCGTAGCTATATCGCCTGCGATTCCTCCTTTAATACGTACCCTAAGATCAGGTTCTCCTTTAATTAATATTAAATCATGGGGATCCCTGGCACCTACGTACATTTGTAGGTCCAGACGAATTAGTTTATTCCTATCTTTGTCGATACCTCGGACAATTTGTTTTATCCCCACAACTTGATTTTTCTTAATGGTAAAGTACTGAGTTGATATATCTTTCCCTGCTAGGACAGGATCTATAGTCTCCTCTACATTATCCAATTGCCAGCCTAAGTTCCAGGCAAGATAGGCCAACGATTCAGCCAAACCAACATGGCCAATTCTTTTCTTCTTAACGCCTTCCTGGAACTTTTCTGGTGTAAGCGTTACTCCGATTTTCGTTTGTAGAGGTAAGCGTCGGGTAGATGCATCAACCACTCTTTCTATGTGAATACTTTTCACCTTCTGACAAACACCTGTAAGAAAAAGCGGGAGTGTATCCATTACAAAACCAGGGTTTACTCCCGTAGCTAACACAGTTACACTGTGCTCCTTGGCTAAATTATCCAACTGCTGAGA
>JAECRX010000161.1 GCA_016292335.1 Candidatus Sifarchaeum subterraneum
CATTATTAAATAATTGCGCCAAAGGAGAGCAATAAAAAAGCAGAGACAGGCGATTACTTTATGTCTCTAAGTTATTTACAAAAGTCAATTCAAATCCTTTCTACCACAGAAAACTTAATAATTACGATTTTGTATACCTAGATATTACATTTCAATGAAAAAATTGAGTTGCACTGCGAAAATGTATTATCTAGCATACAGCCCCGATAGAAAAAATAAGGATAGATCAGTGATCCCTAAGATCTTTAAAGATCTAGGGTTCGAACGTATCCAAAGATCCTTTTGGGCAATTCCAAACGCCTCTTTACCTAAGGCTATTGAAATTTTGGAAAAATATACCCATAATTACTTATTATTTAGAAAAAGGAGAGAAATCTATAAACCTACTATTCAGGAAAATAAAGATCTTTTTAAATTAGGAAGTCTAGTAATTATAGCTTATTCTTTTCCTAAAAGTTCCGTGCGTAAAAGAAAAATGGTCAGCAGATTATTACGTAGAGCCCCTTATTTTAAGATTACGAGAAATGTATATGCATTTCCACAACTGAAGTATTCAAAATTCATGGCTTCTGAGAGCAAATTAATCACACCTAGAGAATTCAGCACCATTATTACGGCTATAGGCGGTCACACAAAAATTCTACCAAAACTAGTATTAGTTCATGATTGGATGGGATCGTCTTTAATCGCAGAAATGAAAAAAATCAGGAAATATGAATGCCTGTCAATTAAACAAGGATGTGAAAGACTCTTATCTTTATTAAAGGAAGAAAAAGTAGATGTAGCAAGTTTCAAGAAAAAATTCACAGAAATAAAAGCAAAATATGAACTTACAAAAGAGGTTATCTCTTTTTTTAGAAAAGTAATGAAAATTGATTTACTAAAAGATTGTAATCAAGCCTACAGAAGCCTCATGAAATGCAAAAAAGAATTAGAAAAGTTGGCCTATTATCCTATACATACATAGGAAAGTGGAGGCATACCCTTTGCTTCTGATTGGGACCATCCCCGATGGCCTCCTGCAAGAATCTCATGCATTTATTCATGGGGTGTCAGATAGGAGAGAGTCTTGTTACTTTCAAAGGGCGTAGCAATCGTTATCTATTTTGGTGTTCGCTCTAAAAAACAGTTTTACTTTTCAGGATGAAGGGTAGAGAATAAAGGGCAAAATTGTAGTATTCTTTTGGGAGGAAAATAGTCTCTACACCCTGAAATAAATTTTATGTTTATTGGAGAAAAATAAAAATGAGTGAATAGATTGGATGATCTCCAGTCTTTGCTGATTTTTGATTAGATCGATCACTTGTTTTTTAGTGAAGGAAATATTCTTTCTTGAACATTTGTGGAAATGCAACTTTTACACTTTTTGCAACTGGCAATGCAATTATCATACCAATGGTAAATTGACCAATATTGAAGGGCACTTCCGCAAGGGCGGCAATCCCAAAAATAGCAAACTCATATAAGAAATAACCGATGACCATCACTATACCGCCAATCAGGCAGGAAATAATCAGCCAGCCAATTTCAGGCTCTAGTTTGTAGCCCCAAAAAATTATTAGAAATCCAACAAAAAATGCTAAAAGAATCCAGAAAATTGCAAATAGTCCCACCTCGAAAGTAAAGAAAGTGAATTCAAATATAGCGAGTGTAAATTGCCAAATAGAAGTATAGTATAATATGCCGATCACTATGAGAATCAGGGTAACTGTAACCCCAAATATTGTTGTTACAATTTTCCACGTCTTTTCAGATTTAATGCGTGGGTTGAAACCCCAAGTCAAAAATCCGACCAAAAAACCTTCACTTCCTTTGATCACCAGTGTGGCAGGGGCGTATAGATAATATCCTGAAAAAATATCTGCAAGACAACTTCCAACACCTCCTGCAAATGCTCCAATTAATGGACCAAAGAGAATGGCGGTGGCGAAAACAGCACTTTCTCCGATGTTGAAATATCCTCTCGTGTCTGGGATCGCAACTTGTAGAGCAAATGTAACAATACAAACCACAGCTGTCATCAAGGCTGTGATCGTTAAATTCAGTGATGTTGGGTAATCTGGCAATAAATTCTTCATATTCATATAATACAATCCTCCTCTTTCAGATAGACTAAAAATTGTATTTGACCACGATATACTACCATGACTCTTCTTGCAATAGTATGGTTACTGAACCAGTTATTTTTTTATATAGGTTTTTTCTTATATAGTAGGTTTTGATCTGTATAGTGCTTTCGATCTATATATATAGTTTTTGGTATACCCATTAAAAATAGAAAACAAAAGGAAGGGTTTTTTTGGGTTATATTTCAACATTGAAGTGTATCGAGTGTGGAAATGAATATGCAATTGATGAAAACATTTCTGAATGCCTTCATTGTGGAAATATTCTCCAATTTGTGTTTAATTACGAGGAACTACAAAATAAAATATCCAAAAAAGAACTCGATAAACGAATATTCCCTCTGGGAGTATGGAAATATCAAGAATTTTTGCCAATTAATTTTTATCCGGATCCAATTTCGCTCGGTGAAGGAGGAACATTTCTCCATGAATCCCTGAACCTTGCGAAAGAGCTGGGAATTGACCTCTATTTAAAAGACGAGACAAGAAACCCTACAGGCTCATTTCTTGATAGAGGAACTACAGTAATAATGACCAAACTTCAAAGATTGGGAATAGAAAACGTTCGTTGTGTTTCGATAGGTAATTTTGGTGTTTCTGTTGCAGCTTATGCTGCGAAAGCAGGTATTCATTGTGAAATACTCCTCCCAAGAGATGGTATAGATATTGGTAAACTGCATCAAATGATTATTTATGGAGCTGACTTCGTACCAGAAACAAGAGAAATTTCAGAAATAGAAAAAAGGGCTGAAAAGTTAACTGATGAATTTTTTTATTTGAAGCCAACAAATCCATATTTTCTCGAAGGAATAAAGACTATTGCATTTGAAATAATCGAACAGTTAAATTGGTATACTCCAGATAGAGTAATAGTCCCTATGGGCAAAGGTAGTCTTTTAAGTATGATTTGGAAAGGATTCAAGGAGTTTTATAAACTAGGCCTTATCAATAGCCTTCCGAAAATGACGGGTATTCAATCTGAGGGATGTTCCCCCATTGTCAACGCATTTAAAAGGGGAAAAAAACATGCAACTTCTATAAAAACTGTAAAAACAATTATTGCGGATTTAAGCTTCGTCAATCCATCAGATGGTTTTAGAGCAATTCAAGCAATCCAAGAATCAGGGGGAGTTGCAGAGGCCGCTTCAGACAAAGAAATTTTGGAAGCTGAAAGTCTGTTGGCAAAATCTGAAGGAATATTTGCAGAACCTGCCGCAGCTACAACTATAGCTGGGTTGAAAAGATTAATTGATGATGGCCACATTGATAAAAATGAAAAAATTATCTGCGTAATTACTGGTTTAGGACTAAAAAGTCCAGAAGCAGTTAAGGATATGCTGTCAAAGATAGAAAAAGCTGAAAGACTTATAAGAGAACCTGAGGGAAGAATGATTGTCAAACGCATTGGTGATACGAAGCTTCGAATACTAGAAATACTCTCCGAGGAAACTTCTTATGGTTACGAGATTTGGAAAGAACTCGAACACAGGTTTGGTAAGACAATAAAAGTACCCACAGTTTACCAACATTTATCTGAATTGGCAAAGCTCTCACTTGTGAAGGAATCTGATCTGGAAAAAGCAAATGGATCTGAAAGGAAATATTATATGCTTACCGAAAAAGGAAAGAAAGTTCTTGAAATGTTAAAAAAATTGTTTTGATTATCTTATACCCTATTTTCCGCCCATTTTTAATATTGTAAACAAGATTATATGATTGATTTCTCTACAAATATCTAGATAAATTGTTTTCATATTGCTAGATTGCTAACAAAAAATACTGTATAAACGTGAAGATGTGCTAAAAATAGGTTAAAAGATTAAAAACCAGCTGAAGAAACGATAAAAAGAAAACAATTGGAAAATAGATGTAAAAAAATAGATAAATCTTAGTTACCTGCTAACGTATAGACTCTACGACGCATGTCACTAAAACTAGGATATTTTTTGATTAACCCAACTTTTAATAATTTATTTAATGCGTATCTAATAGTTCTTGGAGGTTTATCTGTGATTTCAATGATTTCTTTCGGTGAGAGGTCTCCTTGTTCTTTCAACAGAGTGTAAACTTCTTTTGCTGATTTCGGCATCTCGTTAATGACATCCTCAACGTTTGTGACTTGGGGGCTCTCAATAACTATATCATCATCCACGCGAGTATAATTTTTCAATTCTACTTCCATTTTTATATTCATCTCCATATTCTTGCTTAATTGCTTATATGTTTAAGCTATTAATAAATCTTTCGGTTTTGAAAATAATTTGGAGATTATTTGTCGATGGGTATGGGGTTAGAGATGTTTAAATAGCACAGACATCCCTTAGAATAGTTGTTAAGTTAGTCTGTGCGTTTGATTGTTTGAATCTTATATTTTAGGAAATTTTTATAAATTTTGTGGTTTAGATTGAAAGTTTATCAAATTTTAACAAAAAAATCTGAACAAATGTTAAATCAATCTTAAATCTGGTTTTTAATCTTTTGGTAACAGCCGACAATATTTAAAAATATATAGGAGAATAAACTCTATTTTTGAACGATGTTCACCATGAAAAAGGGCATCAGTGCATACATCTTCGTCTAGAATCGTTATCACGCCAGACTCTGTTATCCTGTTTTTCCGTGATTAGCATAAATTCAATGGCCTTCAAATTGAAACATCAGAAAAATTGATTTGAACTAAAAGCTTTTAAAGTGCTTAAGCAATTAAATATTTGAAATCTTATTGTATTTTATATTATAATTTTCATCATTCGTCTAAAATACGAAGGTTGTCCGATAATGGAGG
>JAECRX010000162.1 GCA_016292335.1 Candidatus Sifarchaeum subterraneum
ATCGGATCACCTGATATATGGAAAAGAGGTTTAAAAACACCACGGAATACGATAGAAAAAACGCGATTCATCTCCCCCCTGAAGGGAGAGAGCATTCTCGCTCGAACCCTGTAAAAAAATGAAGGAAAAAACGCAGGACGGTGGATCACACATTTGATTTTTCTCTTCAGATATCCACCAGTCTTGAGATTCGATTGAATAAAGCGTTATATTTAGTTTCTACAGCTATTTATGATGTATTAAACTTTTTTTTGTTGATATAGAAAAAAGTGAGATAACTAGTCGCTTTTTTAGGATATAAGTAATTTTCATCGCCAAACATGAATGGTTGATCTTGAACATAGGACTTCCCTGATAACAAACAAATTTCTGCTTTCATCAATTCTCTGCCTAGATAAGAGGCATGATCCATGTTTGAGATTAACTCCAATTCAACAATTTTTTTACAAACTGATTCAGCTACTTTGCCTCTTATCTCATGAGAGGGGGCGGATTTTGCCGATGGATAGAAAAATGCAATTAATTCCTTTTTTTCTCTATCAATAGAGATTTTGAAAAAACCTTTTCGATCAGCAACATATTCCGACTTATATTCCGTCGTAATAACAATTATTTTTTCATCGATCGATTGGTCGATTTTTTGATCATAATTTTTTCTGTCTTTAGCATAAAGCATGCTGATTCCAATATTTTTTGGGTTTGTATTTTTTAATTTTGCATAAAAGGCGAAAAGAGTTGATTTTTTAAGTTCTCTCACGCAACCCAAGGTTTTATTACTTTCTTCGGTGGTAAGCAAAAGAGATACACCTAGCTCAATGGCCATTGTTGCCAATAGAGCATTTAACCCAAAACTATCAGCGTCAACAAGTTCAGTGACATTTCCAACACCCATTAACAATGGGGTCTCTGGGTCAATTTCTCTAAAAAGTTTAAATGTAGCTAATGACCCTGATAAACTTCCACTTATGGGGGGATCCAGAATTGCATCAGCGATTATTTTTTTAAAGCCCAGTTCCTTAGCTAACTTTAAATTTTCATTAAGAGATTTTAATCGGAGCGATAAGGGTCCTCGTGTAATAGTTTCAAAATCTGGGATAACACAAAAACCTACTTCATCACGTAATGTGGAGTCAATATGATCCTCTAAGAATTTCATATTTTTAGAATTTAAGCTTAGTACAAGATCTGCACCTGCATCAATTCCAGATAAAATTTCCTCAGGATTCAGTGTATCAATGCTTATTGGTACATTCAATTCTTCCTTTAGTGAAGAAATTACCTTGGGAAAAAACTCTGGATGACTTTTTCCAGCAAACATTCCAATATCAATGATTCCTGCCCCATTAGATAAATAATATTTCGCGATTTCAATCATTTTTTCAAAAGAATATTTTGGAGCATCAACAATTTCAGAAACTACAGTCGGCATAAGAGAAGGACTTAAGAAGACTGGAGATACCTCTCTGCCAATTTTCAAAACAGCGGATAGATTTCTTTGAATGAGAGACTTATTAAAATCAGAGATGTAGTCTAAAATTTCAGCTATGGTTTTTTCGGAAAGATAATTCGCTGGTTTTATTTTGTCCAGTTTTTCCCCCTTCCGAAAAAAATCAATCGTTTCAATAATATCAGCGGCATGTTCAGGACCTTTGAAAGAGGGAATACCAACCCTTTCTTCCAAAATCGAAGCGTCACCTTTTACAAGTCCTGGAATTAGAATCATATCATACTCTTCTTTCTTTAATTTCATTTTTGATAAAAAGTTTGAAATTGAAAGAGGCGTCAAAAAAGCTGCAACCGAAACTGGCAAGACGACAATGTCGATAATATCAGATTTTTCAGATACTGAATCCCTAACAATTTCTTCCGCTAATTTACTTGTGATGATCATAATTTTTTTCAATTAAAAGCCTCCAAACAGAATCTATATACAAGCGATGAGCAAATTACTTTCATTAACCTCTCTCTCTATTTTTTTCGATGAAATCATCAAATATACTCTGACAACAAGTTGAAATCGATCTTTCAAGAAAATTGATTCAGGTCAAGAACCCCTCCCTGGAGGACGGGGCTTGAGACTAGCCTGACTGAGTATGTCTTATAGAGGTATAAGGCATGGGAACTACGCCCGAGGGAAAGGTTGACGCAGCACCTTGGGATGCACGCCCTAGTTCCAAGCTCTGCAAGTTCTACGGGACGAAAGCTATCGCTAGCACCGAGATGGCTACTACCCTTGTGGTAACACGGGAGCAACATCTGTAGAACATGTGCCTCCCTCGACATTGGCGAAGGGCAACCTAACCCCCTTGGGAAGATTCCCAAGGGGAGGATTTACTGCAATTCCTCTCCTCCTAAAGGGGAGAGTTTCCTTGCGGTGGGATTTCTATGAACTTAATAAACTACTCTTTCAGGTAATGAATACAGGATTTTCATAAGTGTTGCAAAATTCATCGAATAATTCGGTTTCAGTGTAGATTAATTGATGGGGATAATATAACGTTGGATAATACAACGTAATATTAATTCTTTTCATACACTAAAATATAGAAGACCAATATATCAAAAAAAGTCGGACTCTCCAAAAAATTAAATAGCTTTTGATCACCTATAGATAGTCTGCCATTGTACCCATCTCAAAAAGAATCAAAATAAGAACACATTCAAAAAATACGCCGACAGTATAGACAAAATGACTCTTCTATTTAAGATGAAGATTTATCTGTTTATGATCCTTCTCACTTTGGAGTTTGTGAAGAATGGAAGATGTAGAAGATCCGATTGGACGATTTGAATCTTTCTTAAAAACCGATAAATATCGGGGAAAAATACAGAATATGGCGACTTTCAACCAATATTCATTAGTAATAGATTTCAATGATTTGATCAGATTTGATCCTGCATTGGCAAATATTGCTTTTGAGGAACCTGAAAATTTTCTGAATGCAGCTTCGAGCACTATCAAAAATGTAATGTTAATCGAAGATTCAGAATACGGTGAAAAAATAGAAGAATTCTTTGCACGTTTAAAAAATATCCCTGAACATATTTCTTTAAGAAAATTAAGAGCGAACCATATTGGCAGATTAATTGAAATATCTGGAATTCTCACACGCGTTTCAGAAGTGAAACCATTACTTCAGATCGCAACTTTTCAATGTAGCCGATGTGGAGAAATACAAGTAATACCACAGGATCAAGGAAGATATACCCCACCAATCATATGTGAAAATGCAGCTTGTAAGAGAAAAGGACCATTCCGATTGATAAGTGAAGAATCCAAGTTCATTGATTGGCAAAAAGCAAGAATCCAAGAAAAACCTGAAGAACTCCCTCCAGGCCAGTTACCAAGAGCTCTTGATGCTATACTCAAAAATGACCTAGTAGATGTGGCAAGACCAGGAGACAGAGTAAAAATCACAGGAATATTACGCTCAGTTCCTGGTTTCACACGGCAAAGAGGAAGACTGGCAACATTTAAGATTTTTCTAGAAGTTAATTATGTGGATATATCAGAAGTTGAAGCCGAAAGAATTGAAATTAGCAAAGAAGAAGAAGAAGAAATTCTAA